>NZ_JBEZFS010000016.1:0-160144 GCF_040649575.1 Nonomuraea sp. NPDC048916 | reverse complement strand
CTCGAACACGTCTACTCCGCCGTCGCGCTCAACCTCATCCGCCTGGACGCCTGGTGGAACGGCCACGTGCTCGATAGAACCCGCACCAGCCATCTCGCCCGCCTCGAACTCGCGCTGACCGCCTGATCAGAATTCGGCAACGGGGTCACCGGCATCGACAAACCCGACCCCATCGACCCCACCGCCAAAGAGGAGTACAACCCCTACCGCTTCAACAGCAAGCGCTGGGACAACTCCACCGGCATGTACGACATGGGGTTCCGCGACTACAACCCCAACCTCAACCGCTTCCTCAACCTCGACAGCTACAACGGCGCCCTCGACGATCTGAGCCTCAGCCTCGATCCCTGGACCGCCAACCGCTACGCCTTCACCGGCGGCAACCCCATCACCGGCATCGAACACGACGGCCACGAACCACGCCCCTGGCACAACCCGAAGTACAAGGCATCAGACTGCCAGAACAACAGCAGCATCGAATGTAGCCCGGGATCCGAAGGAAAGTGGTTCGCAGCAAATCAGGCGGATGTCCGCTATCGGGAAGGAATGGACGAGGACAAAGACGGCTTCGTAGATGATCGCGAAGCCGCTCGCAATGGGCTTGCACTCGACCACGACGGATCCCTGAACGGCGCACCGACGAAGGCCGCGCTAGCTCTCAAGGATTTCCTGCTCGGTCTTCAGAGCACCCCATGTGGCGATATCGAGGATCATCGTCTGGCCCTTGCCTGCCTGAACCTCTACGCACTTACAGGAGGCATCGAATTTGGCGGACCGGCTAGGAATGCGACGAGAGGAATCTTTGAGGTAAGAGCGCCGAACAAACTTCATCCGCCGCGGGCCGATGTGACGGAGGCAATGCTTCGAGCCTGTCATCCGAACATGGACTGCGATGAAATCGCAGAGGATCTCCTGGAGACTGCAGGTGGTGTAGGAAAGCTAATTCGTTATGAGCCGGCCAAGGGGACGATGTTGCGTACGCCTGAGGCTGGCGGGAGAAGCATCGAAGACTACGTATTCCACGTAATATACACGGATGGGAAATACGCATACGACCCAAGATTTAGTTCAACACCGGTTCCCCTGGGCGACTATCATCGAATGATGAGTAGGCTCAATCCTGGTATCATCAAAAAGTGAACGTGGACGACCAAGGAATCACGGCGCGTTTGATGTCGCTTCTGGGCCTGATGGGCGAGGTAGAATGGGCGCGCTTCGCAGTTGGTCCAACGCGCGAAGGGAAGCCGCGCCCGCCACTGCTGGTATGGCGATTCAAAGTGGAAAATGAGTCACTTGAGGAGCGGCTTGCCGATGCTGTCCACTCTTTTTCAGGAAGAGTGGAATGGCTACTTGATGAATCGACTCGAAATCGCGTCCTGATGCCAAGGGAAGTATCGGAAGCTCTAGGGCTTTGGCGGACGGACTCTGAGGTTCTTCTTCACCTGGCAGAAACTCGTCCCAAATACTCCAGAGATTCGATGGAGGATCTGAATGATCTTCTTGACCATATCGAGCGGGCTTTGGAATAATTGTACTGAGCATAGCGGGATGAATAGGATGCAAATCCCGTTCATCCCGTTCATCCCGCTATGCTTTTCTGTCCGGTGGCTCGTATGCGTCGGCACCCGCTGACATCGCCTTCGCCATCAAGCATCTGAACGAGGGGGGCACCGAAGGCGCCGTATGGGACCTGGTCAGGATCGTTCCCATCGTCGGAGACACGGGAAGATTCACCGCGAATGTGGTGCGGCGCTGCCACAGCTTCGTCCCAGGCACCCAAGTCGCCATGGCTGATGGGACGTATAAGCCGATCGACGAGGTGGTGGCATAATAAGAGCAGCCGCTCATGATCATGTCTGTCCCTTCAGTCGTAGATCGCCGTGGCTCTGGGAGATCCTTGTGTCGGCCTCGATGACTCAGCTGGTGGCCATGTCGGTTGAGTCAATCGGCGTGGCGGAGGTTTCCGCCTGATCATCCTTTTCGTGGTCTCCTGCGGGGTGGCGGGCCGCCCGAGACGCTCGGCTGGGCGGCGGCTTCCACGGGCCGCGGGGGTGTGGATTGACTCCTTTCCGAGGTTGTCGAGACGGGTTGGTGCCGGTCAGGGCGGTTCAGGCAGGGCGCAGAGGCGCTGCCAGCAGGTGAGGAACGCGTTCTTCCACGGCCATGTGGCGCTGATCTTCAAGATCCGCTGGCGGGCGTGGGAGATCAGCCGGGCGGGCAGGTGCCAGAGGCAGTAGCGCAGGGTCTGCGGTTCGGCGGGGCCAGTTCGGCATCGTCGTGCAGGCCCAGCAACCGGGTCCAGGCATCCAGGTCGGCGGCGAGGTTGGCCGCCGGCACCCATCCGACGTTGACGTTCCACGTCTTGGACGGCAGGTTGCGCAGGCCCATCGCCTTGTTGCAGCGGACCCGGTCCTCGACCTCGGCGTGATCGCGGTGGACGGCGTCGATGAACTGCACGTGGTGGCTGCCGCCGATGCCGCGCAGCCCGCGGGGGCCGAGGTTGGTGGCGATGATGGCGTACTTCCAGCCGGTTCGTTTCTCCAGGTCGGTCAGCTGCGCCGCGTCGCGGGCCGAGGGCTTGACGCGGCGCACCAGGAGCCTGACGCCCCAGTGCTTGGCGCGCTCGTCCAGGCCGGTCAGCTCGGCCACCTGGGCGTGCTCGTGCACCCGGCCGTCCTGGCGGAGGGCGGCCTGCCAGGCCGATTCCGGGAGTTTGGCGATCGCGGCCTCGTCGACGTCGGTGATCTTCCAGCCGACGGTGAAGCGGACGGCGCGCCGGGTGGTGTTCAACCCTTGCATGTGTTCGACCAGGTCGTGGGTGGCGCCCGCGCCATCGATCCGGATCCAGATTTTGGCCCGGTAGGCGTCGGGGATCTGGGCGATGGCCTCGGACAGGACGCGGATGTGGCCGCGACGGTGTTGGAGCCCGCCGAGCCGGTGCGCAGCAGCATCGCCAGGCATTCGTGGGTGTTGCTGCACCAGGCGGCCAGCGGGTGAAAGCCGTAGCCCTTCTTGAACGTTGCCGAGGCGCCTTCCTTGGGGCTGTGCGCGGTGATCAGCGTGGCATCCAGATCGATGACGATCCAGCCGGTCAAGACCTTCCCCGCGACCGTCAGCCAGGGGAATCCGGTCGCGGCGGCGATGAGCTCCCATACATGCCGCCGCACCCGGGCACGGGCGCGGGCGAGCCGCCAGCGGGTCTGCTCGTCGGCGCCGATGGGTTCCAAGGTCCGGCGGACGGTGGAGTCCGAGGGCGGTGTGCCGAAGACCGGTTCCTGGTGGGCCAGAAGGGCGATCTGCCGCATGCTGGTTGCTCCGAGCGTCATCGCCACGGCCAACTGGACGAGGACCACTCCCCGGTCCCACACCGGCGAGCCGCCCAGCCGGGCGAACACCGCGCCCAGCGCGCTGGTTAACCCGTTCTGATCAGCGCATTTGCGCAGGAGCACGGCTCCCGCGTGCCCGACGAGTCCCTTGCTGTCGCCGCGTACAGACAAGCGGCGGTCCCATGCCGTACCGTTCACCCGGAAGGTGCGTCCGTTCTGTGCGATGTCTTGATCTAAGCAGTCAGATCATCGCAGGTCGGAGGCACCTTCTTCAGTTATCGATCTTCAGATAGGAATCCCGGCTGAATACCCGAGGCCAACATCAGCGTGAGGATTGTGCCGTGACAGACGTCGAGCGTGTGCTCGCCAGGGCGCTCATGGAGATCGTGGTCTCCCTCGATCTGAGCGATGACGACGAGATCGATCCCGATGTGGCGACGGGCATATTGGAGCCGGTGGCCGCGCTGCTGCAGAACGCTCCAGCGGAAGATCGACAGGCGATTGTCAGGCTGTTCACCGAGTGTGCGGAGGAGGAAACCGATGCGACTAGAAGGCTGACGGCTTTGGACCTGCCCGACGCGTTCGGCATCCGCTGACAGTGCCTCCCCGCCGGGTCGTCTGTGCGGGGAGCCGTCACAGGCCCGCTGGAGTGTTCAGCGGGCCTGTGAGTCCTTTGTGTGAGGCTGGTGCTGGGGTTCCGCGGGTCGATCTTTGGCGGCTCCGGTGCTGGGACCTCCGTGTTGTTGGGCCGGGTGGAGCTGAATGGGCGGCCTTAAGTGGGCGTTTGAATCCTACAAGTTCTGTCTGACTCGGATTTAAGGTGTTTCGCCAGGTTGGGGTGGATTCCCCGGTGAGGCGGCGGCTCATATTGTCGATCATGGCGATGTGGATCAGGGCTTCGGAGCTGGCGGGCAGGGTCTCGTAGTCGCGGACCAGGCGACGGTGAAGCATGAGCCAGCCCAGGATGCGTTCGGCGACCCAGTGGCGCGGCACGGGGGTGAAGCCTCGGGTCCCGGGAGGGCGTCGGACGATCTCCATGTCGATGCCGAGGGTGGCGGCGTGTTCGACGAGGTGTTGGCGGTAGCTTCCGTCCACCCAGGTCTTGCGGATGCCGGGATGGTCGGTGGCGATCTGGTCGATGAGGGTGGTGCCGGCGACGGAGTCGGGAACGGAGGCGACGAGGACGTAGGTCACCGGGTTTGGGCGCGGATGGTCCAGCCCGGCGGCTGATCGGGGGAAGCTCAACCGCGACTACTACCTGGCCTGGGGACCACCCGACACACCCATCGAGGAACTGGTTCTCGTACCCGGCGCCCGGTGGCGGGTAGAAGAAGCCATCAAGCTCGGCAAATCCGCCTGCGGCCTGGCCGACTACGAGGTCCGTTCCTACCACGGCTGGTACCGGCACATCACCCTGGCCCAGTTAGCCGCCGCGTTCCTGGCCGTCCAGCAGGCCACCACCGCCGGGAGCGACGGCGATCTCCACCGCGACGGCGATCTCCACCGCGACGGCGACGGCACCGCCACCCACACAGGGGGTTCTCGCCCCGTCCACCACCAGCACCTCCACGCTCTCCAGCCGCGTTGAGCCAGTGGGGTACTCCACCTACGAGATCCGTCGCCTTATCCTCGCGGTCACGCCCTTACCCAGCCCGAGCACACGGCTGCAGCACGCACTGGCCTGGTCCCGCTGGAGACGTCACCACCAAGCCGTTGCCCGCGCCTGTCACCGAGCCCGGCAGGCTACCGCCAGACCCCCACCGACACAAGGATCTCCCAGAGCCACGGCGATCTACGACTGAAGGGTGAGTGCGGTTGTATCCCCATTGAAAAGCGCGCCTGGTCTTAATGATGTTCGATGAGCTCTAAGTTCGTCTTCTCGTGGCCAGCACGGCAGGGACTACCGTATGCGAGCCAGTTCGCTGGTTGGCCTTACATCCGGGACGGGTAGGGTCGACTACGGCTTTACTTAGAATGTCTTTCTGGACCTGGATAATCATTGCGACGAACTTGATACTGGTAGTTCTCTTAAATCATCGCTCCAAAGAAGGGTACTTCCCGTGGATGTACACATTGGGGACGCCGTGCAACTATCCTGCGACACAGTACTGGTTCCGATCCTTGACATATCTGGTGATTACATCACCACACGATTGCCGTGGTATCAGGTCGACCCCGCGTCCGAATTCGGCTGGGATGGCACACGCCGCCTTCCTCGGAACCCAGATGCCGGCGAATGGTTGGCAACGCCATTTCGTTTCCAAGAAGATCCCACCTCCTTCGTTCCGGGTGAAACCCGTCCTCTCTCGATACAGGGGATAGTCGCTTATGTTGCGAGGGTCGAGCACTTCGATCAGCCGCTCGATGTCGGCTGGCTGCCGCGTCCAACAGTCTCGTCCGCGCTTCTGCTGCAGGGAAACGTGCCGGTGCCATTCGCAGAGGATCAGGGATTCTCATACAACCTGCCCGGAGACGAGTTCATGAACGTCGAATTGCTGTTTCGGCCCTACGCGTTCCTTGAGGAAGGCGACGTCATCCTGGATGCGCGGGGACTGACATGGCGATTCAGCCGTCCTTGGCTCTGGGAGATGGAGGGCGGTTCGGGTAACGACGCACCTGAGTGGCCGCTTACTCTCCGGAGTCCGATCAACCCTTCCAGCTCTTCTCGCAGGCGACGCATTTCGCAGGCGACACGTACGGGATCGCACGTCGATGAGCTGACGCGATGGGAACAAATGAGCCATGTAAGGCCAATTAGTATCGAGCATATAGCCAACCAATGATGACAGATGAGCCGTTGACCTCGATTCGTCAGGGGCCTGCGTTGTGTGAGCGGCTTCGCGGTTTACCCATAATGTCCCCTGTGTGGGCGGGGTGGGCCATCGCATGACGCTGCGGGGCGCCGGGTTCCACGGGCCCGGAGGTGGTTTCCTTCCTTGGTGTCGGGCTGGGGTTGGCTCTCAGGTGAGGTCCGGCAGGTGGGTGAGGCGTTGCCAGGCCAGGACGAAAGTGAGGGCCCAGGGCCAGGTTCGCTCGTCAAGGGCGCGATCACCTGCGCGGTCAGTACGTGCGCGCCGACAGACCTCGGCGTGGCGAACGAGGTTGGCGGCACGAGCAGCGGGAAGTGCCGCACGCTATCGGCGGGACCCGGGAGAGTGCGATATGAGGCGGTCGAAGACCTCGATCAGTGAGGCCGTGGTGAGATCGCGGACCCGCGCGTACTCCGCCTCCGGATACTGCCGCGGCCCGTTCTCGATCAGCAGGATCAGGTAGAGGTAGGCGCGGTAGAGGTCGAGCCGGACCCGGGCGGCGGGCGTGAGCTCCAGCGGGGTCACCTCGCGGTAGCCGGCCAGCAGCGGGTCGTCCTCGCGCAGTTCGCCGAAGATGGTCGGCGTGACGAACTCGGCCAGCGGATCGCCCCAGAAGGCCCGCTCGTGGTCGATGAGGGCCTGGATCCGGGGTGTCCCCGTGAGGTCGAGGAAGACGTTGCCCGCCCAGACGTCGAAGTGCACCAGATGCGGCGTGGTGACCTCGTCCAGCGCCGGTGAGGCGGCCGCGAGGAGCGCGGCGATCTCGCCGACCGGCAGCGGGAGCGCCGTCGGGTAGCGCTCGGTGTCGCCGAGCAGCGCCCCCACCATGGCCAGGTACGCCTCGCGCCAGGTGGCGCCGGTGATCCCCGCGTGCGGGTAACCGAACACCTCGCCGGTCACCGTGTTGAACCGGGCCAGCAGCCGGCCCAGCTCGCGGCGCAGCTCATGCTCGGCGTCCGGCGACGCGCCGTTCCACGAGACGCCGTCGAGCGCGCCGAGCAGCAGGTAGTCGCCGCCCAGCACCGGATCGTCGAACCCGGCGCGCAGCAGCTCCGCCACCGGCACGCCCGCCGCCGCGGCCAGCTCGTAGGCCGCCGCCTCCATCCGCAGCAGGTTGCGCTCGTAACTGAGCTGCTCCAGCTCCGGCGGCGGCGCCAGCTTCAGCACCACGTCGCGGCCGTCGTCGAGGGACAGCCGCCAGACCGCGTTGGCGTAGCCGTCCGTCAGCTCGGTCGAGGCCGCCACGCCGGTGCCCAGTGCGCGCCGTGCCAGCGCGTCGAGCTCGGCAGCCGACAAGTGCCGTTTCGTCCTGCTGTCCACGGGACCTGATTGTGATCGCACGCACCGCTGATCGTCCAGCCCTCCCCGCAAGGCCGCCGCGCGCGAGCCTCATCGAGCGCCATGCTCAGGCGGACTCACGGCGTACGAGATGGGTGTCGAGGATGACCACCGGCTGGCGCAGCTCCTCGCCGTTGATGCGGGCCACCAGCAACTGCGCCATCTGCCGGCCCATCGCCTCGGTCGGCTGGTGCACGGTGGTCAGCGGCGGATCGGTGTGCAGGGCCGCCTTGGAGTCCTCGAACCCGACCACCGCCACGTCGCCGGGAACGGACCGGCCCGCGGCCTTCAGCACCCGCATCGCGCCCACCGCCATCAGGTCGGAGGCGGTGAACACCGCGTCGAGCCGTGGATGCCGGTCGAGCAGCTCGCGCATCGCCGACACGCCGCTCTCCTCGGAGAAGTCGCCGTAGGCCACCAGCTCCGGCATGCCGGAGCTGAGCAGCGCGTCGCGGTAGCCCGCGAGGCGGTCGACGCCCACGCCCATGTCCTGGGGCCCGGCGATGGTGGCGATCGCGGACCGGCCGAGGCTCAGCAGGTGTTTGACCGCCTGCCGGGCTCCGGCCCGGTTGTCCATGTCGACGTAGCTGTAGGGGTCGAGGCCGACGGGACGGCCGCCCAGCACGGTCGGCACGCCCATCGCCTCCAGCCGGCCCGGCAGCGGGTCGGCGCCATGCAGCGACAGGAGCAGCACGCCGTCGACGTGCTGACCCGTCAGATAGTGCTCCAGCCGCTCGTGCTCCTCGGGCGACTGCGCCATCGCCAGGATGAGCTGCAACCCCGTCTCGGACAGCGCCGAGCCGATGCCGCGGATCGTGCCCGCGAAGTAGGGCTCGTCGAACACCCGCAGCTCCGACTCCGACACCACCAGCGCCACCGTGTCGGTGCGCCGCGTGACCAGCGCCCTGGCCGCCCGGTTGGGCACGTAGCCCAGCTCCTCGATCGCCTGGTGGACGGCATCTCGCGCCTTGGCGCTCACGTTGGGCGAGCCATTGATGACTCTCGACACCGTGCCCCGGCCGACCCCGGCCCGAGCCGCGACTGCCTCAAGAGTCGGTCGGTTCATATCGCCTATTCTGCCGGATGATCTCGGCATACCAGAGAGCGCTGTCCTTCATCACTCGCCGCTGGGTCTCGAAGTCGACGTGCACCAGGCCGAACCTCTTGCCGTAGCCCCAGGCCCACTCGAAATTGTCCATCAGCGACCAGGCGAAGTAGCCCTCCAGGGGAACCCCCGCCCCGATCGCCTCCCGGCAGGCGCGCAGGTGCGCGTCGAAGTAGTCCCGGCGCTCGGCGTCGTGCACCCGGTCCTGCTCCAGCACGTCGTCGAAGGCGGCCCCGTTCTCCGACACGACCAGCGGGATCGGCGGGTAGTCGCGCGCCACCCTGGTCAGCACCTCCAGCAGCCCGTCCTGGTCGATCTCCCAGCCCATCGCGGTGACCGGGCGGCCGCCGTTGACGAACGACACGTGCTCGCTGCCCACCCACGGCGAGGCCGTCTCGGTGGGCGCGGCCGCGGCCGATGCCTTCCCGCCGGGCGCGCCCGACACCGTGAACCGGCTGTAGTAGTTGACCAGCAGCAGGTCGATCGGCGCGTTGATGGCCTTCAGGTCGCCGTCGGCGATGAAGTCCAGGTCCATGCCCAGGTCGTCGAGCACGTCCCGCGGGTAGCTCCCGGTCAGCAGCGCGTCCAGGAAGAACCGGTTCTGCAGCCCGTCGATGCGCCGGGCCGCGTCCAGGTCCTCCTCGCTGGAGGTGGCCGGGGTGACCGCGTAGAGGTTGACGCAGCCGCCCACCCGCGCCGCGCCCATGGCCTGCACGGCCAGCCCGTGCGCCAGGTTGAGGTGGTGGGCCGCCCGGATAGCGCTCTCCGGCTCGCGCCGCCCCGGCGCGTGCTCGCCCGAGGCGTAGCCGAGGAACGCCGCGCACCACGGCTCGTTCACCGTGCCGAAGGTGTGCACGTGGTCCTTCAGCGCCTCGTGCACGGTCGAGGCGTAGTCGGCGAACCGCAGCGCGGTGTCGCGGTTCGGCCAGCCGCCCGCGTCCTCCAGGGCCTGGGGCAGGTCCCAGTGGTAGAGGGTCAGCCAGGGGTCGATGCCGTGGCCGCGCAGCTCGTCGGTGAGCCGCTTGTAGAAGTCGAGCCCCTTGGGATTGACCTTCCCGGACCCGTCGGGCTGGATCCGCGGCCAGGAGACCGAGAACCGGTAGGCGGTCAGGCCCAGCTCCGCCATGATGCCGACGTCGTCCCGGAACCGGTGGTAGTGGTCGATGGCCACGTCGGCGTGTTCGCCGCCGACCACCCGGCCGGGCGTCTTGGTGAACGTGTCCCAGATCGAGGCGCCGCGGCCGTCGGCGTCCACCGCGCCCTCGATCTGGTACGCCGAGGTGGCCGCGCCCCACGCGAATCCGGCGGGGAACCGGAGCTGGGAGCGCGTCTGCTCCTCTTGAGTCGTCACGCTTTGACCGCACCTTCCATCAGGCCGCCGACGATCTGCCGGCCGAACAGCACGAAAACCACGAAGAGGGGGAGGACGGAGGCGGCGGTGCCGGTGAACAGCATCACGTAGTCCGTGCCGTGGGCGGAGTTGAGCGCCGCGATGGACGTCTGCACCACCGGAGTGTCCGGGGTCAGCACGATCAGCGGCCACAGGAACTCGTTCCAGGTCTGCATGAAGACCAGCAGCGCGAGCACCGCCATCCCCGGCCGCAGCGCGGGCAGGATGATCTTGCGGTAGATGCCCATGGTGGACGCCCCGTCGACCCTGGCCGCCTCGACCAGCTCGTCGGGCACCGCCTGCGAGGCGTACTGGGTCATCATGAACACGCCGAACCCGTTGAGCAGGAACGGCAGGATGACCGCCTTCAGCTGCCCGATCCAGCCCAGCGTCACCATCAGCTCGTAGAGCGGCACCATGCCCATCTGCTGCAGCGGCACCATCATGGTCACCAGGATCAGGCCCAGCAGGATCTTGGAGCCGGGGAAGCGCAGCTTGGCGAACGCGAAGCCGGCCAGCGTCGAGATGAGCACCACCGACACCGTCACCGTGCCCGCCACGATCGCCGAGTTGATCAGGCCGGTCATGAAGTTGGCGTCCTCGGTGGCGAGCAGCCGCTGGACGTTCTCGCCGAGGTGGCCGCCGGGCAGCAGCGGCGGGGGAGTGTCGATCGCGTCCTCGTTGGTCCGCGTCGCCATGATGAACATGTAGTAGATGGGGAACGCCGACAGCACCAGGGCGAACACCAGGGTGACCTTGGTGAGCAGGTTCGCGTCCCACAACCGGTTCGTCACCGGGCACCTCCGATGCGACGGGTGAACCCGTAGTTGATCAGCGTCCCGATCAGGATCAGCACGAACAGCAGCCAGGCCGCCGCGGAGGCGTAGCCCATCTCGAAGTCGCGGAAGGCGGACTTCACGATGAACATGGCCACCGTCTGGTACTGGCCGGTGGTCCCGCCGGTCATCATCGGGTTGCCCTCGAACATCACCGGTTCGGTGAAGAGGGTCAGCCCGCCGATCGTGGAGATGAAGACCACGAACACGATGGTCGGCCTGAGCATCGGCACCGTGATCTGCCAGAACTGCCGCCGGGGGGTCGCCCCGTCGATGGCCGCCGCCTCGTACAGGTCGCGGGGGATGGTCTGCATCGCGGCCAGCAGGATGATCGCGTTGTAGCCCGTCCAGCGCCAGTCGATCATCGTGGCGATCGCGAGCCAGGACGACCACTTGTCGTTCTGCCAGGTGATCGGGTCGATGCCGGCCAGCCCGAGCCCCCAGTTGATCAGCCCGTAGTCGCGGCTGAAGAGCTGGCTGAAGACCACCGCCACGGCCACCACCGAGGTGATCAGCGGCAGCAGCACGCCCAGGCGGAGCAGCAGCCTGCCCCGCAGGCGCTTGTTCAGCGCGTTGGCCAGCATCAGGGCCAGCACCAGCTGGGGCACGGTCGCCATCACGAACATGCCCAGCGTGTTGACGACCGCGTTCCAGAAGGCCTCGTCGGCGATCAGCTCGACGTAGTTGGCCATCCCGGTGAACGACTTGTCGCCGGCCAGCTCCCAGTCGTGCAGCGACACCCAGAGCGTGTAGACCAGCGGGAAGACGCCGAAGATCGCGAAGAGCAGGTAGTAGGGCGAGACCAGCAGGTAGGGCACGCCCTTGAGGTCGAAGCGGGCCCATCGCCGGTTGGGCGCCGACCGCCGGCCCGGCGTCTGCCGGGGCGGTGACGCTAGTTGGAGAGTCATCGAATCTCCTTGAGGCTGGAGACCCCGTCCGTTTTCAGGGCGGGGAGGTAAGCCGGAACAATGCCATCAAATCGAACACTCATTCGATATTTTGCTGATCTTGCAGTACGGTGTGAGGCGTGGCGCAGATCGTGAAGCGGGCCTACAAGTACCGCTTCTACCCGACTCCCGAGCAGGCAGAGGAGCTTGCCCGGACGTTCGGCTGCGTGCGCCTGGTCTACAACATGGCGCTGGAGGAGCGCAGCCGGGCCTATCGGCTGGAGGGCCGTGGTGTCTCCTATGTGGAGTCGTCGGCGGCGCTCACGCGGTGGAAGCGCTCTGAGGAGTTGAGCTTTCTGGGTGAGGTGTCGTGCGTCCCGTTGCAGCAGGCGTTGCGTCACCTTCAGGCGGCGTTCGCCCACTTCTTCGCTAAGCGGGCGAAGTATCCGGTGTTCAAGTCCCGTAAGAGGTCGCGCTTGTCGGCGGAGTACACCCGTTCGGCGTTCCGCTGGTGTGAGGGCCGGTTGACGCTGGCGAAGATGTCCGAGCCGTTGGACATCGTGTGGTCGCGTCCCCTGCCTGAGGGTGCGCGGCCGTCCACGGTGACGGTGAGCAGGGATGCGGCCGGGCGCTGGTTCGTGTCCATCCTGGTGGAGGAGAAGATCTCCCCGCTGCCCCCGGTCGAACAGGTGGTGGGGGTGGATGCGGGCATCACCGCTCTGGTCACGCTGTCGACCGGGGAGAAGATCGCCAACCCGCGCCATGAGCGGGCCGACCGCAGGCGGCTGGCCCGTGCTCAGCGGGCGCTGGCCCGCAAACAGAAGGGATCGAACAACCGGGCCAGGGCCCGGCTGAAGGTGGCCCGGGTGTACGCGCGGATCGCCGACCGCAGGCGGGACTTTCTGCACAAGGTCAGCACACGGCTTGTTCGCGAGAACCAAGTGATCGCCGTGGAAGACCTGACCGTCCGCAACATGGTCAAGAACCGTTCGCTGGCGCGCGTGATCTCTGATGCGTCCTGGCGGGAGTTGCGCGGCATGCTGGAGTACAAATCGGGCTGGTACGGGCGGCGGCTTGTGGTGGTGGACCGCTGGTTCCCGTCCTCCAAGCTGTGCTCGGCCTGCGGCGCCATCACCGACACGATGCCGTTGAACGTCCGAACCTGGGTCTGCGCCTGCGGCGCAGCCCATGACCGGGACGTCAACGCGGCCAAGAACATCCTGGCCGCCGGGCTGGCGGACAGCTGAAACGCCTGTGGAGCTGGCGTAAGACCTCAAGGGAAGTCCTTCCTGGCGGGCGGCCGGCGGTGAAGCAGGAACTCTCACCTGTGAGGGTGGGAATCGTCCTCGTTTACGAGGGGGAGGAGGTCAAGGAAGCCTTTCGAGCCAGGTCAGGGGGGTGGCGCCGGCGGAGGGAGCCGGACGCCACCCGGTCCAGGGGCGGGTCAGCCCGCTGCCTTGACGCCTGCCGCGACGAACTTCGACCAGGCCTCGTCGTACTTGACCGCGCCCTGGTCCATGCCCTCGATGACCTTCTCGACGGCGGTCTTCACCTGCGCGTGCTTCTCACCGAAGAACACCGGCTGCAGATCCTTCACCGAGGCCGAGAAGATCTCGCCGGTCGGCGCGTTGTTGAAGTAGGCGTTCTTCAGGCTGGACACCCGCGGGTCGGTCTGCGCCGGGATCGAGCTCGGGAAGGCGCCCGCCTCCTGGAACGCCTCGACGTGGCCCTCCTTGCCGGTGAGGTAGTTGAGCACCTCGGCGGCTTCCTTCGGGTGCTTGGTCTGCTTGGGCACGGCCAGCCAGGAGCCGCCCCAGTTGCCCGAGCCGCCCGGCACGGCCGCGACGTCCCAGTTGCCGTTGTTGGACTCGCCGGCCTTGCCCTCGATCACGCCGAGCATCCAGGACGGGCAGCCCATGGTGGCGAAGCCGCCGCCCTTGATGGCCTTGTCCCACGCCGGGCTCCACGCCTGCAGCTTGGCCGTCAGGCCTTCCTTGCTGAACGTGGTGACCCAGTCGAACGACGCCTTGACGGCGGGGTTGGTCTCGACGATGAGCTGGTTGCTCTTGTCGAAGTAGGACACGTTGCCGTTCTTGGGCGCTTCCTGCGACAGGATCACGTTGTAGATGGTGTTGGGGCCGTCCATGAACTTCGCCCCGGTCTTGGCGGCCTCGAACTTCTTGCCGACCTCAAGGAAGGCGGGCCAGTCGGGCCACAGCTTGCCGACCTCCTCACGCTCGGTCGGCAGGCCGGCCTTCTTGAACAGGTCCTTGCGGTAGCACATGGTCATGCCGCCGATGTCCGTGCCCAGCGCGAACAGCTTGCCGTCGGCGTTGACGCCCGACTCCCACTTGGCCGCGGGGAAGTCGGCCTTGCGGCTCTGCAGGCCGTACTCGCCGAGGTCGGTGAAGAACTGCGGGCGGGCGGCCAGCAGGCCCATCGCGCCCTCGTCGATGCCGACCACGTCACCCGCGCCTGCCCCCGCCTGGAGGCGCTGGAGGAGCTGCGGCAGGTACACGTCCTCGAAGCGGTCGGTCAGGTTCTGGTACTTGATCTGGATGTTCGGGTGCTCGGCGTTCCACTTCTTGACGGCCTCGTCATAGCCGAAGTTCTCGCCGCCGCCGAAGGTGTGCACGTTGATCGTGACCGGCTCGGCGGGCGCCGCGGCGCTGCTCTGTGACGTGGCCGGCGTGGAGCCACCGCCGCCGCACGCGGCGGTGGCTGCCAGAGCGATGAGCGCGGCACCGGCTACTGCAAAGCGCTTGTGGTTCGTCATTCCGTATCCCTCTTGGGTGTGGAGATGGGAGGTGCGTCGCGGCCCGTGGCCGCGGTGGGAAAATTCTTGGGAGCGCTCCCACAAAGAGTGCCCGCACGCCGTGCGGGCGTCAACGTCCCGAAACGGAACCGTTACCAACCAGGCGATTCGCCACGACGAAAGCGGACTCTAGTTGCCAAACATCTCAAGTGGGTTGCTGGGAGCGCTCCCATCACAGGGGCACCGTTTGTGCGCAAGCCGGGACAACTTCTCGCCGGCATCACCCCCGGCGCCGCTTGCCGGGGCGGAGCCAGGAGCGGGCGTCGCCCCGAGCCGCTCCCCGGGCGCAGGTCTCGGCGCGGGGCGCGGATCCGGTGGATCTAGGAGCAGGCCTCGGCGCGGTCGAGCAGCAGCCTGCGCTCGCGCTCGTTGCGCGTCAGCGAGGCCGCCCGCTCGAACTCCGCGCGCGCCTCGGCCCGGCGGCCCAGCCGGGCCAGCAGGTCACCGCGCACGCTCGGCAGCAGGTGGTAGCCCTTGAGCGACGGCTCGTCGACGATCTGGTCGACCAGCTCCAGGCCGGCCGCCGGGCCGTAGGCCATGGCGAGCGCGACGGCCCGGTTGAGCTCCACGACGGGTGACCGCGCGAGCCGGGCCAGCTCGTCGTACAGCGCCGTGATGCGCGCCCAGTCGGTCTCCTCGGGAGTGAGCGCCCTGGCGTGGCAGGCCGCGATGGCCGCCTGCAGGGTGTAGGGGCCGCGTGCGCCGGCGAGCTCCTCGGCGCGTTCGAGGGCGGCCAGCCCGCGGCCGATGAGCAGGCGGTCCCAGCGTGCGCGGTTCTGCTCCATCAGCAGGATCGGCTCACCGGACGGCCCCACCCGGGCCCGCGCCCGCGACGCCTGGATCTCCATCAGGGCGACCAGCCCGTGCACCTCGGCCTGCCGGGGCATCAGCCCGGCCAGCACCCGCCCCAGCCGC
This sequence comes from Nonomuraea sp. NPDC048916, assembly GCF_040649575.1. Lineage (NCBI taxonomy): Bacteria > Bacillati > Actinomycetota > Actinomycetes > Streptosporangiales > Streptosporangiaceae > Nonomuraea > Nonomuraea sp. NPDC048916. Next base: position 144,722 of record NZ_JBEZFS010000016.1, on the reverse strand, counting down.
AGCGCGTCGTCGCACAGCGCCGGCCGCATCCAGTCGTCGCCCGCGGTGGCCGAATAGCCCTCGTTGAAGATGAGATAGATCACCTCCAGCGCCGAGGAGAGCCGCCCCGCGAGCTCCTCGCCCTGCGGCACCTCGAACGGGACCCGCCGGGCGGCCAGTGTCCGCTTGGCCCGCACGATCCGCTGCGCCACGGTCGGCTCCGGCACCAGGAAAGCCCGGGCGATCTCGTCGGTCGTCAGCCCGCCGAGCACCCGCAGCGTCATCGCCACCCGCGCCTCGGTCGACAGCACCGGATGGCAGGCCGTGAACACCAGCCGGAGCAGGTCGTCCTCGATCTCGTCGACGTCGGGGAGCTCGTCGTCCCCGTCGAGGTCGCGGCCCAGCTCGGCCAGCTTGCGCTCGTAGCGCTCCTGGCGGCGCAGCAGGTCGACGGCGCGCCGCTTGGACACGGCCATGAGCCAGGCGCCCGGGTTGCGGGGCACCCCCGACTCCGGCCACTGCTCCAGCGCCGCGACCAGCGCGTCCTGTGCGAGCTCCTCGGCCAGGCCGACGTCGCGCACCATCCGGGCCAGCCCGGCGATGAGCCGGGCCGCCTCGATCCGCCACACCGCCTCGATCGCCTGGTGCGTCTCGGAAGCCTTCACCGGCCCATGAGACCAGCCAGGGCGCCCCACCCGCAAACCGGCTCCGGCGCGTAGACCGGCTCCGGCCCGCAAACCAGGCCCTCGCAAACCAGGCCCGTCCGCAAATCAGGCCCGTCCGCAAATCAGGCCCGTCCGCAAATCAGGCCCGTTCCCCGGGCCGGGCCTGGGGTCAGGCGGGGTCGCGGTCCTCCAGCGACTCGCGCAGGGCCCGCTCGCGCTCGGCGGTCTCCGGCGACATGGACTCCGGTGGCATGTCGGTCGGGTCGAAGACCTGCCACACGTGCAGGCCGATGCCGTCGTGGTCGCAGGGCACCGGGAGCCGCATCGCCCACTCGAGCGCCTCTTCGCGCGACTTGACCTGGATCAGCCAGAATCCGGCGATGAGCTCCTTGGCCTCGGTGAAGGGCCCGTCGAGCACGGTCGCCTTGCCTGACTTGTAGGCGATGCGGGCCCCGTGCGAGCTCGGGTAGAGCCCCTCGGCCGCCAGCAACACCCCCGCCTTGACCAGCGACTCGTTGTACTCCATCATCGCGTCGACCAGTTCCTGGCTGGGCATGACGCCGGCCTCGGTCTCCTCGTTGCCCGCACCTACGATCATGAACTTCACGGCGCCGGCTCCTTCCGCGTTCGTTGCCGGGTCCCGGCCGGACCCCGCGCTCACCAACGCGTCGAACCCCGCAGGCGCGAATCGACGCGTTCAGTGGATTGTTTCGGAAAAGTGGCGAGCGCGCGCCCGAGGGGGAGTGGGGCACGCGCTCGCTGGAGGGGGACGTGTGTGTGATCGGGGGAGGGAGGTGAGGGGATCAGCTCGTGTACTGCGGGTAGCCGTAGCCGACGACCTGCCACGTGGGCCGGACCCGCTCCTCGACCTTGCCGTTGCCGGTGTTGCCCTCGATCGTGGTCAGGGTGCCGTTGCCGTTGTCCTTGACGACGAAGCCGACGTGGTCAATGGAGCTCAGGCTCTTTCCGCCGTTCCAGGCGAAGAAGACGACGGCGCCGGGCTTGGGGGTGGTGCCCCAGCGGCCGTTGTCGGCGAACCACTGGGCGTGCGTCACGGTGTAGGCGTCCCAGCCGATCTGGGAGCGGGCGCCGGCGTTCTCCCCGACCCAGGAGACGAACATCGCGCACCAGGCGGCGTTGAGGTAGGCCGCCCTGTTGCCGCCGTCACGGGCGATCGTCTCGGCGGCGCGCTGCGAGGCGGCGTACCACTTCTGGAACTTGGTGCCTCCGCCGTAGGCGTTCTCCGAGGTGCCGATCTGGGCTCTGGCCAGGGCGAGGACCTGCTCGGCCGTCACGCTGACCGCACTGGTCTCGGCCTGGGTCTCCGTGGCCGAACCCGCGTGCTGGTGGGAGTCCGCGGCGGCGGGGGCGACGGCGCCGAAGACCGCGGTGGCGGCGAGGGTGACGCCCAGGGCGGCGCGGACGGCTAGGTGCCTGGTGGCATGGGAAAGACGATGCGTGGCCATCGGGTGGGGTGACTCCTTGCTTCCATACCGCTTACCGGGTTAGCTGACGGGTTCGGACGTGGAAGCTGCCCTACGGCACGATGTGCCGATTCACCCCAATGGGACCTGGGTCCCCGGTTCCGCGTGATGCGGATTCAGCGGTCGCAGGTAGATCCTGCGATGTTCTCTGCGATGGGCCGGCAACGAACGGACAAACCGGACGTATGCCGCGAATGCCCCATAAGGTAATACAAGGGGCAAGGGGATTACAAGAGGGTAACTGGTTCGGTTAACAAAGTTGTTTCCACGCGTCCGCGAGGTGCCCCATCGGCGTCCGCGAGCTCGTACCGGCTCGATCGACGGGTCGCTGAGCGCGATCCGCCGCGGCGCCCAGGACGGCGCCTCGATGTCCGCCCGCATCCCGGTGCCCACCGCGTAGGCGCTGTTGGGCAGGGCTCCCAGGAGCGAGACGTCCGCCGGCGCCCGCTTCCCGTCCGGGTAGAGCGGCGCTCCCGCCGCCGAGTTCCGGCGCCCAGAGCCGATGCAGCGGGTCGTACGGTAAAGCGAAGTCAAAGCCGGCGTGAACGGAGCGAATGTCGCCGAAGCGCGGGCCGGCCGCACCACCCGCTCGGCGTCGGCGAGCGCAGCGGCCAGGGCTTCTCGCACAGCACCGCCTTGCCCGCCGCGATCACGGCCTCGGCCACCTCCACGTGCTTGCCGTGCGGGGGTGGCCGCGGGGAAAGATCATCCTTTACGCCTGGTTGAAGGTGTCCGGGTCGGGTCCGAGCCGCTTTCCGATGTTCATCGCCCCGATGGCCGCGATGTCCTCATGGTCGAGGATGAAGTTGAAAATGCCGAGGTTTTCCTTGATCCGCGACGGCGTGACCGACTTGGGGATCGCCACGTTGCCCAGCTGGATGTGCCAGCGGAGCACGATCTGCGCGGGAGTCCGGTTGTGCTTCTCCGACAGCACCGCCAGCGCCCGGTCCTCCAGCAGCCCCCGGCCCTGCCCGAGCGGGCTCCACGCCTCGGTGAGGATGCCGTTGGCCTCGTGGAACGCCCGGAGCTCGCGCTGCTGGAAGTAGGGGTGGAGCTCGATCTGGTTGATCGACGGCGCGATGTCGGCCTCGTCCAGCAGCCTCGTGAGCGTCTTCACGGTGAAGTTGGACACGCCGATGGCCTTGGCCCGGCCGTCACGGTAGATCTTCTCCAGCCCCCGCCAGGCCCGCAGGTAGGTGTCGCGCGCCGGCATCGGCCAGTGGATGAGGTAGAGGTCGACGTAGTCGAGCCCGAGCCGGGCCAGGCTCTCCTCGAACGCCTCCTCGGCCCGCTCGTGGTCGGTGTTCCACAGCTTGGTGGTGATGAACAACTTGGCGCGCGGGATGCCCGAGGCGTGTACGGCCCGGCCCACGCCCGCCTCGTTCCGGTAAAGCGTCGCGGTGTCGATATGCCGGTAGCCGACCTCCAGCGCGGTCTTCACCGACTGTTCGGCCGCGTCGTCGGGCACCCGCCAGACGCCGAACCCGATCTGCGGGATCTGGACGCCGTCACTGTTGAGCAAGAGCGAATTCATACCCTCCATTGTTCACGCGGCGTTCCTCACCGCTTCAGGCGGCCGGGCTAGCTTGAAGCGGTCATGCACGGGCCATCACCCGGCGGGGAGAACAGACTGGGAGACAGCGTGCGAGATCGGGCGTCGGCCTGGGTGGAGTCCCCGCTCCAGATGCTGTGCGCCGTCGAGGCCCACCACGCCGGGCTGCTCGGCCCCGCCACGGTCATCGTGCCGAGGGCGAGGCTGCGCCCGCTCAGGGCCACCCGCGCCGAGCTGTGCCGCCTCCCTCTGCCCGAGGGACTGGAACTGGCCGAGCCGCGCGAGCGCATGCCCCGCCGGCCGCACGCCGTCGGCGACGCCTTCTCCGGCAGGACGCAGCTGCGCTGGCTCACTTCCCGTCCCGGCCCTCTCGTGGTCGTCGACGACGGGCTGGCCACGCTCCGGCTGCTCGAACTCCTCGCGGCGGGGCCGTACCGGCCGCTGCTGCGGGCCCGCGCCCACCCCGGAACGCTGCGCACGGCGCTCGGGCTGGCCGCCGCCGTCCGGCTGCGCGCGAGCCGCCCCACCGTCTTCACCGCGCTGCCGGTGCCCGCCGGCCTGGTGGAGGGCGTCCGCCGGGCGGGCGTCGACCTGGTCCGCCACGACTTCCCCTGGCTGCGCGCGCAGCCGCTCACTGAGCCCGGCCCCGCCGAGCGGACCGTCGTGCTCGGCACCTCGCTGGTCAGGAACGGCCTGGTGCGCCGCGACCGCTACCTGCGCTGGATCACCGAGCTGGCCGCCGGGGAACCGCTCGCCTACTACCCGCACCGCCGCGAGGACCCCGTGGACGTGGCGCTGATCCGCGGGCGGCCGGGCATCACCGTGCACGACCCGGGCGCCCCCGCGGAGCTCACCCTGCGCGGCCTCGGCCCGGGGCAGCGGGTGCTCAGCCTGCCGTCGACCGCCATCGCCTCGCTGCGGGTGCTGCTCGGCCCGCGCGGCGTCGCGGTCGAGCCGGTCGACGTGCCGGACGACTGGTGGACCAGCGGCGCGGCCCCCGCGCTGCGCTCGCATCTGACAGGAGTGACCGGGTGAGGGTGCTGGCGATCGCCGACTCCGACTCGTATCTGAAGTGGGTGGCGTGCCTGCTCGGCGACCTGCCGTCCGGCTGCGCGACGGAGCTCGTGGTGGTGCGCACGCCCATCGCGCCGTCCCCGCCGCAGACGGCCGCCGCCGTCGGCGACCGCCCGGCGCCCCCGGTGCTGTCCGCGCGGGCCGTGCGGCGCATGGCGGAGCGGATCCGGCCCGACGTGATCATCGTGGCCTGTACGGGGCCCGTCGTGGACGTGCTGGTGGCCGAGACGCTCGACGGGCTGCGGCCGCGGCCGGTGATCGTGACCGGGCTGCCCGGCATCTCGGTGCCCGCCACCGAGAAGGCGTGGCTCTACCGCAGCGGCTGCGACCTGTTCGTGGTCCACAGCCGGCGGGAGATGGCCGAGTTCGGCGAGATCGCCTCCCGGCTCGGCGGGGGAGGGGTGATCGGCCTGGCCAGGCTGCCGTTCCTGCGCCCGCGGCAGGCGACCGGCGGCGGCGACCGGGTGGTGTTCGCCACCCAGGCCAAGGTGCCGAGGGCGCGGGCCGACCGCGAGCGCGTCCTGCTGGCCCTGGCCGCGCTGGCCGAGCGCCGGCCCGACCTCGACGTGGTGGTCAAGCTGCGCGCGCTGGAGGAGGAACGGCAGACGCACAACGAGCGCCACCACTACCGGCGGCTGTGGCGGGAGATGGGCGAGCCGGGCCGGCTGCTGTTCGAGACCGGCTCGATGCACGAGCAACTGGCGCGGGCGGCCGGATTCGTCACGGTCAGCTCCACGGCCGCGCTGGAGGCCATCGCCCAGGAGGTGCCGCTGCTCGTGCTGGGCGACTTCGGCGTGAGCGCCGAGCTGATCAACCTGGTGTTCGAGGGCAGCGGCCTGCTGGGCACCCTCGACGAGCTGGTCAAGGGCGACTTCCGGAGCGCCGGCCCCGAGTGGTGCGCCGCCAACTACTTCCATCCGCCCGGCCGCGACGACTGGACGGGACTGCTCGCCGCCATGGTCGCCGGCCCGGTCACCCCGGCCCGGTCGCTGCTGGACGGGCCCGAGCACGCGCGCGCCCGGCGCCGGGCCAGGCGGCGGGTGGAGGTGCCGCCCACAGTGCTGCGGGCCGGTTACCGGGCCAAGCGCCGGATGCGCCGCTACCTCAGAGCGCTGACCTGAACGTGCCGCGCGGGCGGGCCTGCTGCCTCAGAGCGCTGACCTGAGCCTGCCGCGCAGGCGGGCCAGCGCGGTCGGCCGGGCGGCGACGGCCAGGCCGAGCGCCTCCAGGCGCCTGCGCCTGAAGTAGCGCGGGTCGAAGTCCAGGGTCGCGGGACGCAGCCCCGGATACGCTTCGGCCCGCATGCAGTAGCCGACCGCGCGCACCAGCGCGGGCAGATCCACCTCGGGAGGCTCGGCCAGCGAGCCGTCCGGCGAAAGCCGGGGCAGCAGCGCGTCCACGATCGTCACCGGCACCCGGTTGCTGTTCTCGTACGGCGTGAGCCGTTCCAGCACCGGCCCGGTGCCGAACGAGGCCACCGGCAGCCCGAAGAAGCGGCGGGCCGTCACCAGCGCCGTCGAGAAGCAGCCCACGACCAGCTCCGGCCGGAGCGCGGCGAAGCACACCTCAGCGGGGACGCTCTCGCCCACCACGGCCAGCCGCACGTCCAGCGACCGCGCCACGTCCCGCAGCCGCCGCGCGTGGCCGGGCCCCGCCGCCGGGTGCGGCTTGAACACGACGCCGGTGTGCCCGCGGGCGGCCAGCGCGCGCAGCATCGACTCGTGCAGCACCGCCTCCTCCTCCGGCGTGAGGAGGTCCAGCGCGGACAGGTACTGGCCGAGGATCATCGCCCGCCCCTGCGGGAGGCCGGACGCCGTCGTGGCCACCTCCCGCACAACCGGCGGGAACGCCGCCTCCGGCAGCGCCGAGGCCGCCACGCCGTACTCGCTGAGCAGCAGCGGCGTCAGCCCCGGCACCAGGTCCAGGTGGAGCAGGCGGACGATCCGGTGGAAGATCTCGGCGGGCAGTGGGTCGCGGGTCGGGCCGTAGCTCATCAGCCCGTCGGAGTAGACGGTGATCGGGCAGTCGCGCACCAGCCGGGCGATCGTCCGGGCCGGCGGCACCGCGATCGACTCCAGCACCAGCTCGTCCACCTCGCCGAGCGCGAGGTGGGAGCGGATCAGCCGCTCCAGCATCGGCACCTCGATCACCCGTGCCCGCCAGTCCGACGGGTGCAGCGGGGCGATGAGCTCGTTCCACGAGTGCACCTCGCCGAAGCGGGCGCGCAGCGCCGCGAAGCCGGGCGTCCGATCCAGCGGCGTGGTCACTTCGGGGACCGCCGTGTTCGACGAGACGATCAGGACGCGGCGGCCGGAGCCGAACCGGCCGTCGTCGATCGCGGCCGCCAGCGACATCGCCCCGAACAGCGTCGAGGCGTAGAAGACCGTGGTCCTGTGTCCGGTCAAGTGTCCTCCCGATCGCGGCCCGGGCCCTGGTGGGAGCGGTGCCGCACGTGGGGGCCGGCGGGCAGGCCGGGCAGCAGCGCCCGCAGCGCGCCCGCGCGCTCGGCGGACATGTCCGCCACCGCGCCGGCCACCAGGTCCGCGGGCAGGGCGCGGGCCATCTCGGGGCCGCGCTCCTCGAAGCGGGCCCGCAACCGCGGCGTGAACCGGTCGGCGAGCTCCAGATGGTGGGCCAGCAGCGCGCAGAAGTTGCGCGCCGCCTTGGGCAGGTACTCCTCTTCGAGATCCTTGAAGACCAGCTGGAAGGCGTCGAAGAAGTGCAGCTGCCGCTCGTCGCCCACCTGGGTCAGCGACCCGGCGACCTGCCGCCGGTAGAACACCCCGGCCAGCGACACCACGGCGAACGTGGCCGCCTCCCGGTGCAGCCGCCAGATCCACGGCCGGTCCTCGGCGGTGTGCAGGGAGCCGGGAAAGTGCAGCAGGTCACGAAGCGAGCGCCGGTAGATCCCGGCCCAGGCGTACGGGTAGTCGACCATGGTCCGGACGTCCGCCGGGAGGATCGCCTCGCGGGGATCGAGCACCGTGCCCCGCCACGCCATCGGGGCCCGGTGCACGACCCGCTTGCGGCCCTCGGCCTGCACGTGGTCGGTGCGCACGAAGTCGCAGCCGAGCCCGTCGGCCGCCTCGACGAGCCGTTCCAGGTGGCCGGGGGCGAGCCAGTCGTCGCCGTCCAGGAACGTGACGTACCGGCCGGAGGCGGCCGACAGCCCGGCGTTGCGCGCGTCGGCCAGGCCCACCGGGGCGGGGTTGCGGATCACGGCGAGGCCGGGCAGCTCGGCGCGGAAGTCCTCGGCGAGGTCGCCGGTGGCGTCCACCGACCCGTCGTCCACCACGATGAACTCGAAGTCGCGGCGGGCGTTGCGGAGCAGCGAGGTGAGCGCGTCGCCGATGAAGCGCTCGCCGTCGCGCACCGGCACGACGACCGAGAGCGTGATCAAGACCGCCGTCCGTCAGACGGTGACGCGGCGCAGGCGGGCCTTGGGCGCCTCCTCGCCGGGGAAGACGCGCTTGACACCGTCGCCGAGGGCCTGCTCGATGATCCTGATGTCGCGCACCAGGTGCTCGAGCCCGGCCGGCTCCAGCGAGGCGGCGTGGTCCGAGCCCCACATGGTGCGGTCCAGCGTGATGTGGCGCTCCACGCAGACGGCCCCGAGCGTCACCGCCGCCAGCGAGACCTGCAGCCCGCGCTCGTGCCCCGAGTAGCCGACCGGCACGCCGTAACGCTCCTTGAGCGTGGTGATCGTGCGCAGGTTCGCCTCCTCGGGCGGCAGGGGGTAGGTGGAGGTGGCGTGCATCATGATCAGCTTGCCGGTGCCGAGGATCTCGACCGCCCGGTCGATCTCCGCCAGCGTGGACATGCCGGTCGACAGGATGACCGGCTTGCCGGTGGCGGCCAGGGCGCGCAGCAGCTCGTGGTCGGCCACGCCGGCCGAGGCCACCTTGTGTGCCAGGACGTCCATCTCCTCCAGGAAGTCCACCGACGGCACGTCCCACGGCGAGGCGAACCAGTGCAGGCCCCGCTCGTCGCAGTGCTTGGCGATCTGGAGGTACTCGTCGCGGCCGAACTCGGTCCGCTCCTTGTACTCCAGGTAGGTCATCTCGCCCCACGGCGTCTGCCGGATCCGGTCGCGCTGGTCGGCGGGCACGCAGATCGAGGGCGTCCGCTTCTGGAACTTCACCGCCTGGCAGCCGGCGTCGGCCGCCACGTCGATCAGCCGGCGGGCCAGGTCGACGTCGCCGTTGTGGTTGATGCCGATCTCGCCGATCACGTAGACGGGCTCGCCGTCGCCCACCGGCGTCTCGCCGATGGACACCGGGGCGAACCTGAGCCTGGGCGCCACCTCGGGCACGGGCTCGGCCACGGGCCCGGGACGCGCCGCCACGACGCGGTCGCACAGCTCGCGCACCGCGCCGTCGCCACCGGGCCTGGTGAGCACGACGCGGGCGGCGGCCCGCACGCGCGGGTGCGCGCCGGGCACCGCGACCGGCCAGCCCACCTCGCCCATCGGGCCGAGGTCGTTGACGTCGTTGCCGACGTAGGCGACGCGGGCCGGGTCGAGCCCTTCGATGGTCAGCCAGTCGCGCAGCACGGTCCGCTTCTCGGCCAGTCCCTGCAGCACCGGAACGCCCAGCTTGCGGGCCCGGGCGGCCACGACCGGGTTGTGCTCGGTCGACATGACCAGCACCTTCACCCCGGCCTTGCGCAGCAGCGAGACGCCCATCCCGTCGGAGCGGCTGACCTGCACCATCTCGCGGCCCTCGGAGTCGACGTAGGCGCGGTCGTCGGTGTGCACGCCGTCGAAGTCGGTGATGACCGCGTCCACGTCGATCGGCTCGGGCGCGTCCACGAACGGCGCGAGCGCGCGGGCGAGCTCCAGGTCGGCGGGCTCGTCGATCTCGACGGCGTGCCCGGGCGGCACCGGCTGGACCGCGACCGTGCCGAAGAAGCGGTGGCCGTGCTCGCGCAGGCCGGAGGCGCGCATCACGTAGAAGGCGCCGGTCTCGCGGAACTGCGGGTCGAGGTCCTGCCTGCGCGGCCTGACGGCCGGGTCGTGGTTGACGCCCGCGCCCGCCGCCGTCCACAGGAACTCGTGCGTGGGCAGCCCCGACACGACGGAGTCGGCCTCGCCGTCGAGCACCCTGCGCACGGCCGCCGACAGGGCGGCCGCGTCGATGAACGCGCTCGTGCACTGCACCAGCACGACGACCTCGGGGTCTCGCTCCAGCGTGTCGAGCGCGTGCAGCACCGCCGACTCGCTGGAGGCCGTCGCTCCGCTCAGTTCCTCCGGGCGGTCCACGACGAGCGCCCCCGCCTGCCTGGCGGCCTCCGCGATGCCGGCGTGGTCGGTGCTGACCAGCACCCGGTCGACGAGCTCGGCCCGCAGGCACGCGCGGACCGCGCGGGTCACCAACGGGACGCCGCCCACGGGGGCGAGGTTCTTCAGGGGGACGCCCGCCGAACCTCCGCGGGCGGGAACTACGGCCAGGACGCGCAACGTGACTCCTCAGTGCTCCGGATTGCATCCCGAAGCTAGAGGCTCCGATTGAACGACCGACGTCACCCCCCTGAACGTTCCGTGGGCATCCGGTAGAGCAACTCTGGACGGCCCACCCCGCCGTACTGCGGAAACCTCATCACCATTCCCAGCTCGACCAGGTATTCGAGGTAGCGGCGGGCCGTCACCCTGGACACCCCGGCCGCAGCCCCAACGGCATGCGCGGACACGCCGCCGGGCCGTTCGCGCAGTTGTGCGGCGACCGTGTCGAGGGTGTCCTGCGTCATGCCCTTGGGCAGCTCGGAGGTGCCGCGCAGGGTGCCCAGCACCCGGTCCACGTCGCCCTGCCCGACGATCTCGCCGGCCTGGCTGCTGAACCGGGCATGGCGGGTCAGCTTCTCCCGCAGGGCGGCGAAGGTGAACGGCTTGAGGAGGTACTGCGAGACGCCCAGCGACACGGCCGAGCGCACCATGGCCAGGTCACGCGCCGACGTGATGGCGATCACGTCGCAGAGCAGCCCCGCGGCCCGTGCGGCGCGGCACACCTCCAGCCCATGCATGTCCGGCAGGGACAGGTCGAGCAGGATGAGATCGACCGGGGCGCGCCGCAGGAACCGCAACGCCTCTCCGCCTGACCGGGCCACCCCGGCCACCTCGAATCCAGGCACCCGTTCCACGTAGACGCGGTTGGCTTCGGCGGTGATCGCCTCGTCCTCGACGATCAGCGTCGTGATCATCGGGCCGGCTCCGGTTTCGGCGTCGGCAGCCGCACGGTGAACACCGACCCGTCGACCGCGATCGTGCCGCCCAGCCGCCGCACCGCCTGCCCGACGAGCGCCAGGCCCAGCCCGCGCCCGTCGCCCTTGGTGGTCCAGCCCTTCGCGAACGCCTCGGCCCCGGTCAGCCCCGGCCCGTCGTCGGACACCCTGATGACCAGCCCGCCGGGGTCGCCACGCAGGTGCACCTCGATGCGCGAGGCCGCGTCGATCGCGTTGTCGATCAGGTTGCCGACGATCGTCACCAGCTCGCGCGGGTCCAGTCCCAGGTCGTCGAGCTCGCTGTCCGGGCTGATCACCAGCTCACCGCCGCGTTCGGCCGCCTCCGCGCTCTTGCCCAGCAGCAGCGCCGCCAGCACCGGCTCGCGCACCGCGGCCATCACCTGGTCGGTCAGCGCCTGCGCCGCGCGCAGCTCCGCCGTGCCGAACGCCACGGCCTGCTCGGCGCGGCCCAGTTCGACCAGTGTGATCACCGTGTGCAGCCGGTTGGCCGACTCGTGCGCCGCCGACCGCAGTGACTCGGCGAAGCCTCGTTCGGCGTCGAGCTGCCCGGCCAGCGCCTGCAGCTCGGTGTGGTCCCGGACGGTCACCACCGTGCCGAGCCGGCTGGCCGCGCTGTTGACCGCGAGCACCCGGTCGCCGGCCAGGTGGACGCGCTCCTCCTCGTGCGCGGCCGGCGGCTCCGGCAGGCCGAGCTCGGTGATGTGCCGCCCTTCGGCGTCGGCGGGCAGGCCCAGCAGCCGTCGGGCGGCGTCGTTGCAGAGTGCCAGCCTGCCGTCGGCGCCGATCAGCAGCAGCCCCTCCCTGACGGCGTGCAGCACGGCGTCGTGGTGCTCGTGGATGCGGCCCAGCTCGACCGGGCCGAGCCCGTGCGTCTGCCTGCGCAGCCGTACGGTCACCAGCGCGGTGCCCGCGGCGCCCAGGCCGAGCGCGAGCAGGGCGACGAGCCCCGCCCAGGCGAGCTGGTCCCAGGCCCTGGCGCTGACCCTGTCGACGGTGATCCCCGCGCTGACCAGCGCGCGGACGGTGCCGCCCGACCGGACGGGGGCGACCGCGCGCACAGACGGGCCGAGCGTCCCCGTGTAGGTCTCGGTGAACGTGCGCCCCCTCAACGCGGGCTCGATGTGGCCGAGGAAGCGCCTGCCGATCTGGGTGGGGTTGGGGTGGGTGTAGCGGGTGCCGTCGGGCCGCATGATGGTGACGAAGTCGACCCCGGTCTCCGCGCGCACCCGCTCCGCGAACGGCTGCAGCCTTGACGTGGGCGACGGCTCGTCCAGCGCGGCCAGCACGTCCGGCGAGGCCGCCACGCCGGCCGCGGTGGCCCTGGCGGTGGCCGTGGCCTCGGCGGTGACCAGCTGCCTGGTCAGGATCGTGACCAGGACGGTGCCTCCGGCCACGGTCACGGCAACCACGAGTAGCTGCAGGATCAGCATCTGCCCTGCCAGGCTCCAGCGTCGCATCGGATCCCCTCGGCGATCCTCTCGGTGAACGAAACTTACGCAATGGTGACGTAGGTCACCACGGGTCGCATTGTCGCACTGTCAGAAGAATCGTCCCAAATGCCCGGAGATCCCTGTCATGCGTGATCGCACCCGCTATCTCTATCTGGCCGTCGTTGTGGCGGTCCTGTTCGGAATCCTGGTCGGCTTCGTCTGGCCGGACGTCGGCGCGGAGCTCAAGCCGCTCGGCACCGGATTCGTCGCGCTCATCAAGATGATGATCAGCCCGATCATCTTCTGCACGATCGTGCTGGGCGTCGGCTCGGTCACCCAGGCGGCCAAGGTCGGCAGGGTGGGCGGGCTCGCGCTCGGCTACTTCCTTGTCATGTCCACCGTGGCGCTGGTCATCGGCCTGGTGGTCGGCAACGTCATCGACCCGGGTTCCGGGCTGCAGTTGAACGACACGGCCCGGCAGGCCGCCGAGGCGGAGGCGGCCAAGGGCGACTCGACCGGCACGGCCGACTTCCTGCTCGGTGTCATACCGACCACGCTGGTGTCGGCGTTCACCGAGGGCCAGGTGCTGCAGACACTGCTGGTCGCGTTGCTCGCCGGGTTCGCGCTGCAGGCCATGGGGGCCAGGGCGACGCCGATCCTGAACGGTGTCGCGCACATTCAGCGGCTGGTGTTCCGTATCCTCGCGATGATCATGTGGGTGGCGCCGTTCGGCGCGTTCGGCGCGATCGCCGCGGTCGTCGCCGCCACCGGGCTGGACGCGCTGAAGAGCCTGGCCGTCATCATGGCCGCCTTCTACATCACCTGCCTGCTGTTCGTCGGCGGCGTGCTCGGCTCGCTGCTCTGGCTGGTGGCCCGGATCAACCTGTGGTCCCTGCTGCGCTACCTGGGCCGGGAGTTCCTGCTGATCTTCTCGACGTCCTCGTCGGAGACGGCGCTGCCCAGGCTGATCGCCAAGATGGAGCACCTCGGCGTGAGCCGTACCGTGGCGGGCATCACGGTGCCGACCGGCTACTCCTTCAACCTCGACGGCACCGCGATCTACCTGACCATGGCCACGTTGTTCGTCGCTTCGGCGACCGGGGCGCCGCTGGAGTTCGGTGAGCAGGTGGCGCTGCTGCTGTTCATGATGGTCGCCTCCAAGGGCGCGGCGGGCGTGACCGGCGCGGGCTTGGCCACGCTGGCGGGCGGCCTGCAGTCACACCGGCCCGAGCTGGTCGACGGCGTCGGTCTCATCGTCGGCATCGACCGCTTCATGTCGGAGGCCAGGGCGCTGACCAACTTCGCCGGCAACGCCGTCGCCACTGTGCTGGTCGGCACCTGGACCGGCGACTTCGACCGCGACCGGGCGCTCACGGTGCTCGCCGGGCAGGTACCGTTCGACGAGGCCACCCTGCTCGACGAGGACGAGCGGCCTGAGCCGCCCGCCTCGTCCGCGGAGCGGGAGATGTCGGCGGTCTAGAGCTTGCGGCCGATTCCGGCCAGGCCGAGACGGGCGATGTCCTCGTCGAGGAACATCGTCGTCTCGGGGTCGGGGTCGGCGAACGGCCACACCACCTCCGGGCCCATGCCGGTGGCCAGGCCCGGGGGGATGAGCTCGAAGTCACCGAAGAAGGCCGCGACCTCCTCGTAGGACCGCGGGCAGAACGGGGTGTTGGCCTGCCGGTAGAACTCGCTGATCCGCGCCGTCACCGCCGGCGCCACGTCGCCGGCGACGTGCGTGACCGCCAGATAGCTGCCGGGGGCCAGCGCGTCGCGGTAGGCGGCCACGAACCCCTGCGGGTCGTCCTCGTCGGGCACCAGGTGCAGCAGGAACATCATCAGCACCGCCACCGGCCGGTCGAAGTCGAGCAACGCCGTGACCTCGGGATGAGCCAGCACCTGCTCCGGCCGCCTGACGTCGGCCTCCACCATGGCCACCCTGGCCGGGTCCGCCAGCAACGCCCGCCCGTGGGCGGCCGCCACGGGGTCGTTGTCGACATAGACCACACGGGCGTCCGGGGTGAACCTGCGGGCCACCTCGTGCACGTTCTCCTGGGCGGGAAGCCCGGAGCCCAGGTCGAGGAACTGGGTGATGCCCTGGTCGCACAGGTATTGGACCACCCGGCCGATCAGCGCGCGGTTCTGCCTGGTGCCCTCACGGACCTCGGGCATCACGCTCAGCACCAGCTCGGCCAGATCCCTGTCGGCCTTGAAATTGTTCTTGCCGCCAAGGAAGAAGTCGTACATGCGTGATGCGTTAGGGATGTGGGGGTCGACACCCTGAGGGGCTTGCTCCGTCATACGCCCATGATCCCTGAGGTTAAGGAGTGTTTTCAGCTGATTCGTCGTTCGCTGTAGGCAAACGGAGCGGGCATGTTCGGTCCAACGCCCCGCGGCCGGCGGCCGGGCGGCCGGGCGGCCCGTCGGCTCGGCGACCCAGGCGCCCGGTGTCCGGTGTCCGGCGGCCTCAGCGGTGCAGCCAGAGCGCGCTGTCGGGGGCGATCGTCCCGTCGCCCGCCTGGGGGCCGCTCGACAGCAGCACCTCGCCGCCCAGCCCGAGCGCGGCCAGCTCGACCGGCCGCTCGCCGGTGTTCAGCACCACGGCCAGGCCTGGGTCCCGCTCGAACGCCAGCACGTCCCTGGGCGAGTCGAGCCAGGCCAGCGTGCCGCCGCCGAGCGCCGGGTGCGCCCTGCGGATGCGGAGCGCGGCCCTGTAGAGGTTCAGCGTGGAGCCGGGGTCGTCGTGCTGCGCCTCGGCCGACAGCGCCCCCCACGAGCCGGGGATCGGCAGCCACGGGTCGCGCCAGCCGAAGCCGGGCGCGCTGGTCCACGGGATCGGCACGCGGCAGCCGTCGCGGCTCTCGCCGCTGCGCCGGAAGGCCGGGTCCTGGCGCAGCTCGTCCGGCAGGTCGAGCACCTCGGGCAGGCCGAGCTCCTCGCCGTTGTAGACGTAGGCGGAGCCGGGCAGCGCGAGCATCAGCAGCGTGGCCGCCCTGGCGCGGGCCAGCCCGCCGTGGCGGGTGACGTGGCGCGGCTTGTCGTGGTTGGACAGCACCCAGGTGGTGGGCGCGCCCACCAGCTCCGCCTCGGCCAGGGCCTTCTCGATGACCGTGCGGAACGACTTGGCGTGGAAGTCCGCCATCATGAACTCGAAGTTGAACGCCTGGTGCAGCCCCTCCGGGCCGACGTAGCGGGCCAGCCGCTCGGGCGACGACACCCACGCCTCGGCCACCGCCATCCGCCCGCCGGGGTAGGAGTCGAGGATCGGCCGCCACTCGCGGTAGATGTCGTGCACGCCGTCCTGGTCGAAGTACGGCACCTGCTCGTCGCCGAGCATCTCGGCCTGGGGGCCGTCCTTCGGGCCGACGTCCGGCAGCCCCTCGGCCTTGACCATGCCGTGCGCCACGTCCACCCGGAACCCGTCGACGCCGCGGTCCAGCCAGAACCGCAGGATGTCGTGGAACTCGGCGCGCACGTCCGGGTTGTCCCAGTTGAGGTCGGGCTGCTCGGGCGCGAACAGGTGCAGGTACCACTGCCCGTCCTCGACCTGCGTCCAGGCCGGCCCGCCGAAGATCGACTCCCAGTCGTTCGGCCGGTCCCGGAAGATGTAGCGGTCGCGCAGCCCGGCCTGGAACCACGGATGCCGGTCGGAGGAGTGGTTGGGCACCAGGTCGACGATCACCCGGATGCCCAGCGCGTGCGCGTCGCCGACCAGCGCGTCGAAGTCGTCGAGCGTGCCGAACATCGGATCGACGTCGCGGTAGTCGGCCACGTCGTAGCCGGCGTCGGCCATCGGCGAGGTGTAGAAGGGGCTCAGCCAGATCGCGTCGACGCCGAGCCCGGCCAGGTAGCCGAGGCGGTCGCGGACCCCGCGCAGGTCGCCCATGCCGTCGCCGTCGGCGTCGGCGAAGCTTCGGGGATACACCTGGTAAACAACGGCGTCGCGCCACCAGTCGTCGTCGGCCAGCATGATGATCCTTCCCCCGGATGTCCGTGATGTCTGGTGCAGGATGGCGTGATTTCTTGCGAGAGGTCAAGTGTAAGTTGCGGAAAGTTGCACAATTCTCCCGGGTCAGCTCATCGACCATGGCAGGAGGTGGCGCGGCATGCTGGAGATGAGGATCCGGTCACACTCCTTTGCAAGTTCTTTCCAATTCTTGCAAAGAGCCGGCAGCGTCCCGGAAACATAAGCCGCGAAGGCGGCGAATGATGACCTTTCCGGCGGCGGCGCGTGAGGTGTCGTCGCTCCTCCGCGACCTCAGAAGGTCTCATGCGCAACCGAGCTCTGGGTGCGGCCGCACTCGCGACGCTGACGTTAGCCGCCACGGCCTGCGGCGGCGGGCAGCCCGCCGCCCCTTCGGCGACGGCCACCGCGGCGACAAGGAGTCGGCCGTCACCGCGATCGAGACCGGTTCGGTGCGGCAGGCGCCCGGCTCGCCCGAGTACGGCCTGACGGCCGCGCTGCGCGGCGACGAGCTGGTGTTCCTGCTCGTCGACCCGAAGACCGAGCGGGTCCGGCTGGGATCGGCCGAGGGCCTGGCCCCGCTGGACGGGGCCCGGCTCGGCGTGACCGGCAGGGTGCTGGCCGCCCCCGGCCTCACCGTGCTGACCGCCCCGCAGGCGGCCGCCCGCGGTGTCCGACGCGCGCGCCCGAGCGGGAGATGTTCCACTTCGATCCCGAGACCGGCGACTACGCCTGGAACCGGCCCGCCGACCAGGACCTGACGACCCTGGCGGCCTACCGCGAGCTGCTCGGCCTGCGGCGCGCCGAACCGGCGTTGCGTCACGGAGGGCTACGTTGGCTGCACGCCGACCGCGACTGCCTGGTCTTCGCCAGGGAGACCGCCGAGGAGTCACTCCTGGTGTGCGCCCGCCGCGCTCCGGGGGCGCCGCCGCCGCTTCCGGCGGGGCGTCGCCGGTCTACAAGGCCTGTGGCAGCGGCGAATCGCCGGGCGACGCGCCGACCTTCGCTGTGTGGCGCCTGTACCGGTGACCCGCTAGGTTGGCGGCTTACTGTCCATCTTTCACCTAGATCGTGGTGTGCCCGCATGAGATTGCTGTCCGTGGTCGTCGTGGCTTCGTTGCTCCCTGCCGCCCCCTCCTCGGCACAGGTCCTAGCCGGCACCACCTACTACGTCGACTCCAGGGCCGGTGACGACGCCGCGGCCGGCACCAGCGCCACCGCCCCGTGGAGGTCGCTCGACCGGGTCAACCAGGCCGACCTCAAGCCCGGCGACGCGGTCAGCCTCAAGCGGGGCAGCGGCTGGACCGGCAGCCTCACGCTCGAGGCCGACGGCACCGCCGCCAAGCCCATCGTCATCCAGCCGTACGGCAAGGGCCCGCTCCCCAGGATCGGTGGCAAGGACGCCAACTGCGTGGTCGTCAGCGGCGATCACTGGCGGATCAGCGGCCTGCGCGCCTCCGGCTGCCACTGGGCGGGCTTCGAGGTCGGCGGCGACGGCAACCACCTGATCGGGGTGCAGGCCGACGGCAACGTCGCCGGCGTCTGGGTCACCCCGAGCGGCTCCCGCAACACGATCCGCGGCAGCCAGATCACCGGCAACAACCGGATGAGCGTCAACGACGTGGGCGGCGACAACGACTCCGGCGCCTTCGGCATCCTGCTCAACGGCGACGACAACGTGGTGACCGGCAACACCATCACCGGCAGCCACGCCGCCAGCCACGACTACGTGATGGACGGAGCGGCCATCGAGATCTACAACGGCGACCGCAACCTCGTCACCCACAACAAGGCCCACAACAACGAGACGTTCACCGAGCTCGGAGCGCAGAAGGGCAAGACGGCCACCGGCAACGTGTTCGCCTTCAACGTCGTCACCTCCTCCCTCAGGCAGGGGTCCTTCCTCGTCACCCGCGGGCCCAGGCACATCGTCGGGCCGGTGAAGGGCACCATCGCGGTGCACAACTCGGTCTCCCTGCCGGCCCGCAAGACGATCGGCTGGTCCTGCCACGACGGCTGCTCACCGTCGATCCTGAAGCTCCGCAACAACGTCATCGCCGTCGGCGGCCAGGCGGGCTACGAGGACGGCAGGGGAGCCGACGAGGGCGGCAGCGTCTACCAGGCGACCTCGGTCAAGTTCAAGCTCGGCCCCAGGTCGGTCATGGCCGACCCGCGTTTCTCGTCCCGCACCGACCTGCGCCTGCGCCCCGGCTCCCCGGCTCTCGGCCGCGCCTTCCCGCTCGGCGCCGAATGGTACGGCGGTAAGGCCCTCACCCAGGACATCACCGGCAAGCCCCTCCCGGCGTCCCCCGCCGCGGGCGCCTATCAGCCCTGACCGCCTCCGTCCTGTCCCGGGAGAATCCCGTCCTCGGCGGCCCGCCCGAAACCCGTCCCGAAAGAACCGGTCACCGGATGTCGATCGGGCGCGCACCCGGACGACGCTCTGAGGAGAGCTCTCAGGAGAGAACGCACGGACTTCGAGGAAGGAAGGCGCATCATGGACTGGAAGATCGAGGTCGTCCCCATTCCCGTCGCGGACGTGGAGAAGGCGAAGACCTTCTACAACGAGCGGCTCGGGTTCGTCGTGGACCACGACACCCGGGTCAACGACGACACGCGCATCGTGCAGCTGACCCCGCCGGGGTCGGCCTGCTCGATCGTCCTCGGCGCGGAGACCGGCACCGGCCCCGGCTCGGTGCAGGGGCTGCACCTGGTGGTGCCGGACATCGAAGCCGCCCGTTCGGAACTCGCCGGACGCGGAGTCGAGGTCAGCCCGATCAAGCACTACGAGCGCGACGGACGCCAGGTCGAGGGCAAGGGCGGCGACTGGAACTCGTTCGTCTTCTTCAATGACCTCGACGGCAACGGCTGGATCCTCCAGGAGCGCCCGGCAGGCGGGTGAGGACGTCTTTCGCGGGAGGTTTGACACGCCGTCCGGGCGATCCGGGGGAGGCGCCCGGGTCGCGTGGGACGATCCGGTGAGGTGCACCGGGGTCGCGGCGAGCTGTGCGGGGGAAAGTACGGTCAGGGCCGGAAAACCCCAGGTAGAGGTTGCCGAACCCTTATCGACAATCTGGGATTAGCGTTGCATGCTGGGACTAACCGCAGCATGTGCGACATATCCGTGGAACCTGCACGAAACCTTTCCACGGCACTGTGAGAGCCTCTGGAAAGGGGGCGGCAATGCTGCTGAGACTAAGGGTGTCATTGCCGGACCGGCCCGGTGGGCTGGGACAGGTCGCGAAAGCGCTCGGCACCCTGGGTGCCGACATTCTGCAGGTCACCGTTCTCGAACGCGAGGCCGGGCGCGCGGTGGACGACTTCGTCATCTCCTGGCCCGGTGCCGTGCCGGCGGAAGAGGTCCGCGACCGGATGTCCGCCGTGCCCGGCGTGCGGGTTGAAGGCGTCTGGCCGACCAAGGAGGTGCCGGGATCGGCGCCCGACTACGACCTGCTCATGCACGTGGCCACCGAGCCCTCTCGCGGCATCGCGACGCTGGTGGACGCGCTGCCGGGACTGTGCGGGGCCGAGTGGTCGATGGCGTTCGCCGAGGGCGGCGTGCTGCACGCCAGCCTGGCCGCCCCCGAATCCTTCGACCTGCCCGAGCCGCCCCTGCGCGCCGCCACCCGAGCCTCCGAGGACCTGCGGCTGATGCTGCTCCCGGTCGTCGCCCAGGGGCTGCACGTGGTCGTCGCCCGCGCCGAAGGCCCCGGCTTCCACCGCGCCGAACTCGAGCGCGCCGCCCGCATCGTGGACGTCGTCGCCACCCTGGCCTCCCGCCCCTGACCCCGACTCTTCGTGTCCTCGACTCTTCGTCTCTTCGTGTCTTCGTGTCTTCGGTTCCTCGTCTCTTCGGTTCCTCGTGTCTTCGTCTCTTCGTGTCCTCGTGTCCTCGTCTCTTCGGTTCTCCCGACGGGTAACCCCCCTCTTTCGCGCGACAATCCCCATCCTTCACGGCACGGCCAAGGAGGGCCCGCCCGCCGCACGTGGCTGAGGGCCTCCAGGGGATACGGCCTCTGACCCGCACGTGGCGGGCCGCCGTCACGACGTGCTGTGGGCCGGGTACCGGGGTCAAGGGCGTCGTCGTCGGCCGGTCGCCCGCAGACGTGTGCGCCGTGGGATTGAAAGAATGTTCTGTTTTCTGGACCCTGGACCTACCGGCGTGTGCCGAAGCCGTTGACCCTAAAACGTCAGACTAATACCGTGACGATCAAGTGCGCAGAGGAGCCGCCCGTGACCGTCCACCAGCATCACCCTGCCCCAGCGGCGACGGGCTCGCTCGTCCGGTGACGGGCACCTTCGGCCGGCGGCTCGCCTGCCCCGGCCCGGCGGGGGGCTCGCGGTGAACGCCGTCCGGACCCTGGTGGCCTGGGGGCTGGGGCTCACCTTGGACCAGGTGCCCGACGCCGCCCGGGCGGCCGCGTTACGCCACCTCCTCGACGGGCTGGGCTGCGCCGCCGCCGCCGTCCGTGAGGAGGGTCCCGCTGGGAGGGAAGGTGGCACGGCGGCTGTGGCGGTGGCGCTCGAACTCGGCGGGATGCCCCAGGCGAGCGTGCTCGGAGCCGGGCAGCGGGTGTCCGCACCGGCCGCCGCGCTCGCCAACGGCGCCCTGGTGCACGCACTGGACCTCGACGACGTGCACGCGGGCGGACCCGTCCACCCGAGCGCGCCGGTGCTGCCCGTCGCGCTGGCCGTGGGGGAGGAGGTGCGCGCTCCCGGGAGCGAGGTGCTGGCCGCCGCCCTCGCCGGATACGAGGTCATCTGCCGCCTCGGCGCCGCCGTGCCGTCAGGGCTGGACGCCACCTCCGCGTGCGGGTCGCTGACCTCCGCGCTCGTCGCCTCCCGGTTGTACGGCCTGCGGGAGGAGCAGACGGTCGCCGCGCTGGCGATCGCGGCCGGTCACGCCGGTTGGCTGCCGGCCTCCGCCGCGCGGGCGCATCCTGGGCTGGCCGCCCAGGCCGGGATCCTCGCCGCCCGCCTCGCCCGCTCTGGAGCCACCGGCCCGCTCGGCGCGCTGGAGGGAGAGCACGGCCTGTACGACACGCTGTTCGGCCGGCCCGGCGCCGACCCCGCCGGGGGCCTGGGGGAACACTGGGAGGTCACCCAGATCACGATCAGGCCCTATCCGGCCATCCGGCTCGTCCACGCCTCGCTCGACGCCGCCAGGCTCCTGCGCGCGGACATGGCCGGAGCACCGCCCGGCGGCCGGCTCGGCCCGGTCGGCCAGGGCGGCCAGGGCGGCCAGGGCGGCCAGGGCGGCCGGTACGACCGGATGGACGGACCGCGTGTGGCGCGGTCGCGCCGCGGTCTGCCGGGAGCCGCCCTGGCTCGCAGAGGAATACGCGGCGGCGGGCAGGACGGCGTGCGAGGTAGTGGCCAAGACGGCGCGCAAGGCGTCGGCCAGGATGGCGCGCAAGGCATCGGGCAGGATGGCGCGCAAGGCGTCGGGCAGGGCGGGCGGCAGGGCGACGGGCAGGGTGGCGGGCAGGGTGGGTGGCACGGTGCCGGAGGTGCGCGAGCGGGCGGCGGCGTGTTACCGGGCGGGCGTGATGTCCGGGCTGTCCGAGAGATCGTCGCCATGGTGCACCGCGACAGCGTGCCCGTCGTGTGCGGGCCGGGCGGCGTACGGCCGCGGACGGCGTACGAGGCGATGCGCAGCCTGCCGTGGAGCGTCGCGGCCATGCTCCTCGACGGCGAGGTCACTGTGCGGACATATCGCGATATCGAGCGGGAAGATGTCGCGGAGCTGGCCCGGCGCATCCGGCACGAGGTGATCGAGCTGCCCTGCGAGGCCGACGACCAGCCGGGACGGCTGCTCGTGAGATACGCCGACGGGACCGAGGCGGTGGCCGCCGTCGAACGCGGCTCGGGCGGCCCCGGCGACCCGGACATCGAGGACCTGGTCCGGCGCAAGGCGCTGGGCAACGGGCTGAGCCCCGCGGCCGTCGAGGTCGTGCTGGGACTGGCGGAGCTGGACGTGCTGGAGCTGCCGGCATGCGACAAGGAGTGAGAGATGGATTTCGAGCTGAACGACGAGCAGAAAGCCCTTCGCGAGACGTTGCGCGCGTTCGTGGACAAGGAGATCGTGCCTGTGGCCTCCGAATGGGAGCGCACCGGGAGATATCCCACCGAGATCGTCGAGAAGATGAAGCAGATGGGGCTGTTCGGCCTGTCCGTGCCCGAGGCGTATGGCGGGATGGAGGCCGACATGGTGTCGTTCGCGCTGGTCTTCGAGGAGATCGCGCGCGGCTGGATGGGCGTGGCGGGCACGATCGGCTCGCATTCGCTGGCCTGCTCGATGATCGCCCGGCACGGCACCGAGGAGCAGAAAAGCCTCTATCTCAAGGACCTGGCCAGCGGCGCGCGCCGTACCGGAATCGCCCTCACCGAGCCCGGCGCGGGCACCGACCTGCAGGGCATCCAGACGCGCGCCGTGCGCGACGGTGACCACTACGTCGTCACCGGCACCAAGACGTGGATCACCAACGCGCGGCACGCCGACCCGCTGCCCGTGCTGGTCAAGACCGCCATCACCGAGCCCGCGCACAAGGGCATGGCGGTGCTGCTCGTGGATCCCTCCTCCGAGGGGTTCGGCGTGAGCCGGGACCTGCCCAAGCTGGGCTACAAGGGCACCGAAACCTGCGAGGTCGTGCTCGACGGCGTACGCGTGCCCGTCGAGGCGCTGCTCGGCGGCGTCGAGGGACGCGGCATGCAGCAGGTGCTCGGCGGGCTGGAGATGGGCCGCATCAACATCGCCGCCCGCGCCGTCGGCGTCGCGCAGGCCGCCTACGACGCGGCGCTCGCCTACGCGCGCGAGCGCACCGCGTTCGGCCAGCCGATCGCCGAGTTCCAGGCCATCCAGCTCAAACTGGCCGATCTCGGCACCGAGATCCAGGCGGCCCGGCTGCTCACGTACTGGGCCGCCTCCCAGGCCGACGGCGGCAAGCGGGTCGACATGGAGGCGGGCATGGCCAAGTACTTCGCCTCCGAGGTGGCGCTGAAGGCGACGCTGGAGTCGATGCGGATCCACGGCGGCTACGGCTACTCGCAGGAGTACGTGGTCGAGCGGCTCTACCGCGACGCGCCGCTGATGGCGATCGGCGAGGGCACCAACGACGTGCAGCGCATGGTCATCGCCCGCGCGCTCGTCTCCGGCAAGGGCAAGGTGGGATGGTGACGCGGCTCGCGCGCCCCTCGGCCCCTGCCTCCCGGGCTCGTCAGTCGTGCCGGGGAAGGTCGGAGACCTCGTGGTCGGCGTGCGACAGCGCCTCGGCGATCAGCGCGCGCACATGTGAGTCGCGGGCGCGATAGAGCACCCGGCGGCCGTCCCGGCGGGTGGTCACCAGACCGGCCAGGCGCAGCTTGGCCAGGTGCTGTGAGACCGACGGCCGGGGCGCGCCGACGGCCTGGGCGAGCGAGTTCACATCCAGCTCGTCCGACGACAACAGCCACATGAGCCGGAGCCGGGTGGCGTCGCTGAGCATGCGGAACGCGTCGACGGCAGAGCTCACCTGGGCGGGAGTGGGTTGCTCCTGCGCCAGATGCGCACCTGAGTCGTTGTCGCGTGCGTACATGAATACATATACTCGGCCAAAGGAGACATCGTGCGCAAGTGAGGGACGGCATGCCTGACCCCGAGTTCAGCCCCACGCCCGAACACCACCCGCACGCCCCCGATCCCGGCCACACCCTCGACCCTGGTCGCGACGGCGAGGACGGCCGTGGCACGGAAGACACTCGGGTCGGCGATCACGGACACGGACGCGGGGATAGGCGGGGGCACGGTCGGCATGGCGACGGGCATGACCATGACCATGACCGCGGACATGGACATGGACATGGACACGGGAGTGGGAGTGGGTGGGGGAGGAGGTGGCTGGCGCGTGTCGGGCAGGTGATCGCGCCGCACGGTCACGACAGCGCCGACAAGACCGACGCGGCCCTGGAGGCCAGCAGTCGCGGGCTGCGCGTGCTGGCCATCTCGTTCGCCGTGCTGATGGTCACCGCCGCCGTCCAGGCGGTCATCGTCGTCAGGTCGGGGTCGGTGGCGCTGCTGGGGGACACCCTGCACAACGTCGCCGACGCGCTCACGGCCGTGCCGCTGGCGATCGCCTTCTCCGTCGGCCGCCGCGCCGCCACCCGCCGCTTCACCTACGGCTACGGGCGGGCCGAGGACCTGGCCGGCATCGTTATTGTGCTGATCATCGCCGCCACGGCCGGGCTGGCGGGGTACGAGGCGGTCGGGCGGCTGGTCGGCCCGCAGGAGATCTCGGACGTGGGCTGGGTCGCCGCCGCGGGCGTGGCCGGGTTCCTGGGCAACGAGTGGGTGGCCCGCTATCGGATCAGGGTCGGCAGGGAGATCGGCTCGGCCGCCCTGGTGGCCGACGGGCTGCACGCCAGGACCGACGGCTTCACCTCGCTCGCGGTGCTCCTCGGCGCGGGCGGCTCGGCGCTCGGCTTCCCGCTGGCCGACCCGATCGTCGGCCTGCTCATCACGGTCGCGATCTGCTTCGTGCTGCGCGACGCCGCCCGCGAGATCTACCACCGGCTGATGGACGCCGTCGACCCCGATCTGGTCGACCGTGCCGAGGCGGTCCTGCGCACGGTGGGCGGGGTCCGGCAGGTCGGCTCGGTCCGGCTACGCTGGATCGGGCACGCGCTCCACGCCGAGGTGGACATCCTCGTCGGCCACGACCTCACCCTGCTCCAGGCGCACGCGCTGGCGGTGGAGGCCGAGCACCGCCTCATCCACGAAGTGCCGCGGCTGCGCGCCGCGACGGTCCACACCGACCCGCACGGACCCGCGGGCGCCGACCATCACGCCCCTTTGAATAGTCATCGCATCACTTGAACCATTACGGGTATGTTGGGCCGGGTGTCGATTGCCGCCACCGCGCATCAGTCCTCCACGTCCGCCCCATCGACGAGGCTCGCCTGGCTCGACGCCCTGCGCGGCATCGGCGCGATGGCCGTGGTCGCCGAGCATCTGATGCCGTGGTTACTGCCCTCGCTGCGACCGTACTGGTTCAGCCTGGGAGCCTTCGGCATTCTGGTGTTCTTCCTGGTCAGCGGCTATATCATCCCGACCTCGCTGGAGCGGCACGGCGACGTGCGCAGGTTCTGGATCAGCCGGGCCTTCCGCCTCTATCCGCTCTATCTGGCGGTCATCGTCCTGGTGGTCGGGATGGCGTGGTGGGTGCCGGTGCGCGAGCAGGTCCCGCGTGACGGGTCGGCGATCGCGGCGCACGCGACGATGCTGCTCGACGTGGTCA
Source organism: Nonomuraea sp. NPDC048916 (assembly GCF_040649575.1). Lineage (NCBI taxonomy): Bacteria > Bacillati > Actinomycetota > Actinomycetes > Streptosporangiales > Streptosporangiaceae > Nonomuraea > Nonomuraea sp. NPDC048916. Next base: position 119,065 of record NZ_JBEZFS010000016.1, on the reverse strand, counting down.
GCGTCGGCGGGCTCGCCGACACGATGTGGACGCTCTCGTACGAGATGGTCTTCTATCTGCTCGTCACCGCCCTGTTCGTGACCGGGACACACGAGCGCAGCGGGCTGCTGGCGATGCTGTTCGGCGGGGCCGCGGTCGTCGCCGGGCTGCTGTTGTCCAGAGCCGTGCTCGAGGGGGAGTGGCTCTCGTACGCCTCCGCCGCGGTGTTCGTCGCCGGCCTGGCCTGCGTGATCTCGGGCCGGTTCCGTACGGCGGGAGCGTACTCGCTGGGCCTGCTGGCGGTGACGCTGGTGGTGCTGGGCAGCCGGGTGCCGTGGCTGGGCGTCGCCGTGCTGGGCGCGATGTTCGCCGGCACCGCCATCCATCGCTGGGAACGCGGCACCGGCACGCTCTGGCCGGTGGCGGTCACCACGGCGCTGATCGCGGTGGCGCCCGTCTGGGCCCCCCAGGCGGGCTGGTGGTGGGTCCAGCCGGACGTGTGGATCACCACGATTGCGCTGGTCATCGTCACGTTCGCGGGCGGGATGACGCTGCGGGGGCGGCGGGTGCCACGGGTGCTGACCTGGCTCGGGCTGATCAGCTACTCGCTCTATCTGGTGCACCATCCGCTGCTGAAGTTCTTCATGCAGCTCACCGGCGACCTGCGCGCCTCGCCGCTGCCCCTGCAACTGGCCATGGCCGGGGTGGCCGTCGCGCTGATCCTGCTGGCCAGCGCGCTGACCTACCGGTTCGTCGAGAAACCGGCGCAGACGTGGGGCCGCCGCTTCACCAGACCTCAGCCGAGCGCCGGCCACCCCTGACGCCCAGGCCGCCGAGCGCGTCGCGGTCGTCCCGGGCGCCGAGGCCATCGAGACCATCGAGTGGGTCGCGGGCATCGGGGGCGTCGAGGGCGTCGAGGGTGCCGAGCTCGCCCAGGAAGGCCTCGGCCGGTTCGCCGGCCGGCGCCAGCGCCGCCACCAGCTCCGGGTGCCGCACGAGCGCCTCGCGCACGACCGGATCGCGGGCCACCAGGTAGGCGAGATGCCGCACGGCGTGCGCGGCCACGTGCGCCGGCTCGATCCGCTCCGGCGTGGGGCTGGCCGGGGCCGGGCCGCGGGCGATCTCCAGGCCGGGCAGCTCGACGGCGGGCAGCCACGGCGCGGGATCGGGGCACACGGCGTAGGTCAGCACCACCTCGCCCTCGGGCAGGTAGCGCCAGCTCGTGGAGTGCACGACGATGCCGGACCGGCCGGCGGTGACTCCGCTGACGCGCCGCGCGGCCTCGTCGGGGCTCTCTCCCGGGCCAGGCACGGTGACGGCGCGTCGATAGGCCCAGCGACTGTCGGTGCTCGCCCGTAGCATGAGCGTCTCAACCGAGACCATGTGTCTTCCCGTCACCGTCACCAACTTACTGCCAATCATGTGCAGGAGCATTCCTGTCGCATAAGTGTCCGGGGCTCGAAGGGCTCCCCTGGGCATGGCCGTAGTCGGTGGGTGCGAGAGAGAGGTGGACAGCCATGCCCGCGATGCTGGTGCTCATAGGGTCGGGCGAAACGGCTCCGACCATGGTCGAGATCCACCGTGCCGTCGCCCGGCGGCTGCGGCCGGGGCCGCGGGCCGTGCTGCTCGACACCCCCTACGCCTTCCAGGAGAACGCGGCCGACATCTCCGCCCGCGCCTGCCGATACTTCGCGCGCAGCGTCGGCCTGGACGTCCAGGTCGCCGACGGCGTCACCGGGGCCGACTGGGTGTTCTCCGGGCCGGGCAGCCCCACCTACGCTCTCGACCGCTGGACGTCGGGGCCCGTGGCGGGCGACCTGCGGGCTCGTGTCCGGGCCCGTAACGGGGTGACCGTGCTGGCCTCGGCGGCGGCCTGCACGGCCGGCCTGGCCACCGTGCCGGTGTACGAGATCTACAAGGTGGGCGCCGAGCCCCACTGGCGTGAAGGGCTCGGCCTGCTGGAGGCGCTCGGCCTGCGGGCCGTGCTGATCCCCCACTTCGACAACGCCGAAGGCGGCACCCACGACACCCGCTACTGCTATCTGGGGGAGCGGCGGCTGACCCGCATGGAGCGCGAGCTGCCGCCGGGCACCGCCGTCCTCGGCGTCGACGAGCACACCGCCGTGCTCATCGACCTGGAGAGCGAGGAGGTCGAGGTGGCCGGCCGCGGCGGGCTGACCGTCCGGCGGCCCGGCTCCGTGGTGGTCCTCCCGGCGGGCACCCGCACCGACCTGCCGGAGCTCCGCCGCCTGGCCGAAGGCGTCACCGGCCGTTCGGCGCCGCCGCCGCCCCGGCCGGCGGTGCCGCCTCGGGGCCAGGTCACCCTGGAGGAGACGGTCCGCTCGTGCGAGCGCCGCTTCCGGGCCGCGGCGGCCGTGCCCGACCTGGCGGCGGCGGCGCGGGCCGTGCTCGACCTGGAGGCGGAGATCGTCAAGTGGTCCGCCGACACCGAGGAGGACGCCGGCGGGGTCGACGAGGCCCGCGACCTGATGCGGCTGCTGATCGTGAGGCTGGGCGAGCAGGGCGCCACCGCCGGCCTCCGCTCCCTCGTCGAGCCGCTGCTGGCGTTGCGCAACGAGCTGCGCCGCCAAGGCCGCTACGAGCTCGCCGACGCGCTGCGCGATGCCCTGCTCCGCGGCGGCGTCCTGGTCGAGGACACCCCTGACGGCTCCCGCTGGACCCCCGCCGAGTCCCTGTCCCGGCGGCCGGCCGGCCCCGAGTCCTAGTCGTCGTCTCCCTCGTCGTCGTCCTCGAAGATCTCCTCGACCATCTCGCCCACCACGTAGCCGCCGACCAGACCGGCCGCGCCGGCCGCCGCCACCGTGCCCCAGCCGGGCCCGTCGCCGTGGTGCCCGCCGTGGTGCCCGGAAGGGTGTCCGCCGTGGTGCCCGCCGTAGTGACCGGCGGGGTCGTGGCCGTCGTACGGGCCGGGGCCGCCGTGGTGGGCGAGAGCGCCGAGCCAGCGGTCCAGCTCGGCGGCCCAGTCCTTGGCCAGCGCCTCGTCGTGGCCGACGCGGAAGCGGCCGATGGCGTCGCCGGAGCCGCTGCCGTCGGCCTCCAGCACCACCTCCAGCCCGTCGGGGGCGGCGACGAAGGTCAGCTCCACCTGCCCGATCCGCCCGGCGTACTGGGGCGGCGGGTAGAACTCGATCTCCTGGTAGAACGGCAGCTCCTGCCGCACTCCGTACACCTGCCCGGCCTCGACGTCGGCCGACTTGAACTGGAAGCCCAGCCGCGGGAACGCCTGCAGGATCCGCGCCTGCGACGGCAGCGGCTCGACCGCGACCGGGTCGAGGTCGCCCTTGTCCACGGCCTTGGCGATGGCCAGCTCGGTCCGCACCCCCACGGCCATGCCCGTCAGCGGCTGCCCGTCGATCTCGCTGATCGGCGTCTCCCACGGCACCGGGATCCGGAACGGGATCACCCGGCCGGCCTTCGAGGCCAGCTTGAACGGCCCGGACACCTCGACCCGGTGGAAGTCCGCCAGGCCGCTGAGCTCGCCGCCCTCGCCCTCGATCTCGACCCCGGCGACGAGCCCGAGCGTGATGCCCTCGATGTCGGCGTCGAAGTCGCCGCCCCGCAGCCGTACCTCACCGCTCAGCACCCCGCCGGGTTGTACGCGCGGTGTGTCGAGGACGGTGTCCACGGTGGGGGCGCCCACGCCGAAGGCACCGAGCATGCGTTTGAAGACCACGGGTTCCACTCCTGTTCGGCCGATGTGATGTCGATCATCGAACGATCATGACCGGCCTCCGGTTCCGCCCGGCAGGGCTGACCCGCCGAGCCGATCTTCCGCCGCCCGATCGTGAGGACCGTCTTCGGCGCCTGCCCGTCCGTCAGCCCGCTCAGCTCGCCGGCCTGGATCAGTGCCCGGCTCTCCGAGTGCCCGAGCACGTACGCCGCCTCGGTCGCCGTCGAGCAGGGGGTGGCCGGGACCCCCGCCTTGGCGATCCCGCACGCCACCTCCGGGTATTCCAGCCGGTTGCCCAGCAGCACGGCCACCCGCTCGCCGGGCCGCAGCCCGGCGTCCAGCAGCACGTTCGCCAGCCGGCTGGACCGGTCGTCCAGCGCCCGGTAGGTCAGCCGCCGGTCCCCGTCGGCCACGGCCACGGCCTCCGGCGTCGCGACCGCGAACTCCCGCACCTCGCCGGCGATCGACAGCGCGGCACCACCGGGCGGCAGCGGCATCGGACCCGCCTCGTTTCGCAGGGAGGAACGTAATTTCCCGTAGAGCACGTGTCGCGGTTCCGGCCCCGGTCAATGGAAAGTCTGACGTTTTCCCGTACGATTGCCCCCGTGAGCACGCGCCCGCCCGCCTACCAGTCGCTGGCCGCCGAGCTGCGCGGCCAGATCCTGGCCGGGGTGCTCAAGCCGGGTGACCGGCTGCCCGTGGAGCCCGAGCTGTCCGCCGCCCACGGCGTCAGCCGCAGCACCGCCAGGGAGGCGCTGCGCCTGCTGGCCAGCCAGGACCTCATCTCCACCGTGCGCGGTGTGGCGGGCGGCAGCTTCGTCGTCACGCCGCGCCCCGAGCAGGTCAGCGAATACTTGCACGCCAGCCTCAACCTGCTGACCGTCGACACCCAGATCACCGTCGACCAGCTGCTGGAGACCCGCGAGCTGCTGGAGGTGCACGCCACCGGGCGGGCGGCGCTGCACCGCACCGAGGAGGACCTGACCGGGCTGCGCGCGACGCTCTTCGACCCCTGGCAGCTGCGGCCGGAGGAGATGTACGAGCCGAACAAGGCCTTCCACACCCGGCTGCTGCACGCCTCGGGCAACCCGCTGCTCGAAGTCGTGGCGCGGCCGGTCTTCCAGGTGCTGGACGAGCGGTTCCTGCGACAGCGCGCGCCGGGACGGTTCTGGCACGAGGTGGACCACGACCATCGGGAGATCGTCGCCCGGGTGGCGGCCCGCGACGAGGCCGGCGCCCGCGAGGCCGCCCGTGCCCACCTCGACCGCCTGCGCACCACCTATCTGGCCATCGACCGGGCCCGCTCGCAGCCGCGGGCCGGCGTCAGCGACGGGGAGGATCGATCCGGGCGCCGTCCGGAGTGAAGATCATCAAACGGTTGACGTCCACGGCCACCTTGGCGGGCTCACCCGCGCGCCAGACCGGTCGGCCACCGAGACGGACGACCAGGTCGGCGCGGCGGTGGAAGCCGCCGCCGACGTTCTGGCCGACCTGCTCCTGATCCTGGTGCGACTCCTCCTCACGGCCGCCGAACATCCGCCGCATCATCCCGCCGAGCCCGCCCGCCCCGCCGGCCTGGCCGTCGCTCCGGCCGCGCTGATCCGGTGGCTCCGGCACGGCGGCCGCGGGCACGCCGCACTCGACGTAGGCGAGCCACTCGTGACCGTGGTATTCGAGGGCCCGCACGCGCCCGAAGAACGACGGCCCGTCGTACGACTCGGGCACGGGCGCCAGGCCGTCCGGGCGCAGGCCCACCAGGACCTGGCCGCCGGTGTGCTGGGAGATGGCGTACGCCCTCGGATCGCTCCAGGAGATCACCAGCCGGTGCGCCCCGAAGTCGAGCAGCACGTACTGGTTCTGCGGCGTGCGCACGGTCGCGGCCAGCAGGTTGAGCTGCTGGGAGTTGAGGAAGGAGGCCACGAACGCCGTCGCCGGGTCGTTGTAGATCTGGGCCGGCGTGCCGACGTCCTGCAGGACGCCGCGGTTGAGGATGGCGATCCGGTCGGCCAGGGTGAGCGCCTCGACCTGGTCGTGCGTCACGTACACGGTGGTGACGCCGAGCGACCGGACCAGGGCGGAGATCTCCATGCGCAGCTCGGTGCGCATGCCCGCGTCGAGGTTGGACAGCGGCTCGTCCATGAGGAACAGCTTCGGCTGGCGGACGATCGCGCGGCCCATCGCGACCCGCTGCCGCTGGCCGCCGGAGAGCGTGCCCGGGCGGCGGTCCAGGGTCTCGTCGATGTGCAGCGCCTTGGACAGCTCGGTGACGCGCTCGCGGGCCATCGCCGGGTCCGACTTGGCGATCTCCAGGGGGAAGGAGATGTTGCCGCGCACCGTCCGGTGCGGGTAGAGGGCGCCGCTCTGGAAGACCATGGCCACGTCGCGGTCACGCGGGGGCAGGTGGTTGGCCAGCTGGCCGCCGAGCCACAGCTCGCCCTCGGTGATCTCCTCCAGGCCCGCGATCATGCGTAACAGCGTGGACTTGCCGCACCCTGACGGCCCCAAGAGCACCAGGAACTCGCCGTCGCTCGCCTTCAGGCTCAGCCGATCGACCGCCAGGTGGTCACCCGGGTAAATCTTGGTCACGTTGTCAAGTACGACCGAGCTCATGGGCCCACCTTGCACGCGTGTCACCTGTGACGGGGCAGATTGGAGGGGTAGTACATCGCGCTTTAACGCCGCATGTCCACCCTTGACATGAAAGATCTCTATACCTGGAGATTTCGGATGTCAGGTTAGGGCGACGCAATGCGAAATAGCAGGACATATGTGACCAAGGAAAGGGCTTGCGCAAAATTGCCGCAAAGGCTTTCATGGGTCGAGACCGTTACAGGGGGGTTGAATCATGACCAGGGACGGCGTGGCGCTGTGACCTACCAGGTGTCCGGCTTCGCCGGCGAGACCGGCGCCCGCGACCGCCCGCCCCGCGCCCCGGATGCGCCCGGCCCGGCGGATGCGCCCGATGCCGGAGCCCGGCGGAAAGTAAAGTGTCCCGCATGAACGGTCACGCGCGCCTCGCCGACATCGCCGCCCAAGCCGGGGTGAGCGAGGCCACCGTCAGCCGGGTGCTCAACGGCAAACCCGGCGTCTCGGCCGGCACCCGCCAGGCCGTGATGACCGCGCTCGACCTCATGGGCTACGAACGCCCGCCGCGCCTGCGCCAGCGCAGCAACGGACTGGTCGGCCTCGTCACGCCCGAGCTGGACAACCCCATCTTCCCCGCGTTCGCGCAGGCCATCGAGAAGGCCCTGACCCAGCACGGCTACACGCCCGTGCTCTGCACCCAGCTGCCCGGCGGCGCGCCCGAGGACGAGTTCACCGAGCTGCTCGTCGACCGCGGGGTGAGCGGCATCGTGTTCGTGTCGGGCCTGCACGCCGACACCACCGCCCGGATGGACCGCTACACCCGGCTCACCGACCGCGGGCTGCCGATCGTGCTGGTCGACGGCTACAGCGAGCACATCGACGCCCCGTTCATCTCGCCCGACGACCGGCTCGCCGCCCGCCTGGCCGTGCAGCACCTGGTCGACCTCGGCCACGAGCGCGTCGGGCTGGCCATCGGGCCGCGCAGGTTCGTGCCGGTGATCCGCAAGATCGAGGGCTACCGGCAGGCCATGGCGCAACTCCTCGGCGCCACCGACGTCGACGACCTGATCGCCAGCTCGCTGTTCTCCGTCGAGGGCGGCCAGGCCGCGGCCACGCAACTGCTGGCCGGCGGCTGCACCGGCATCGTCTGCGCCAGCGACCTGATGGCGCTGGGCGCGATCCGAGCCTGCCGGCAGCAGGGCCTGACCGTGCCCGGCGACGTGTCGGTGGTCGGCTTCGACGACTCGCCGCTGATCGCGTTCACCGACCCGCCGCTGACGACCGTGCGCAAGCCGATCGGCGCCATGGCCACCGCCGCCGTGCAGACGCTGCTCGAAGAGGTCAACGGCGCCCCGGCCAAGCACGTCGAGCTGATCTTCCAGCCCGAGCTGGTCGTGCGCGGCTCCACCGGCTCCGGCCCGCTGGTCAACCGATGATCCACGACGTCCTCGTGCTCGGCGGCGCCGGGGTCGACACCACCGTCTACGTGCCCGAGCTGCCGTTGCCCTACGCCGACACCTACGCGGTGCCACCGGTGATCGACCGCATCGGCAACACCGGCGCCGGAGTGGCGCTCGGCTGCGCCGCGCTCGGGCTGTCCGTCGCGTTCGCCGACCTCGTCGGCGACGACCCGCAGGGCGACCTGGTCCGCCGCGCCCTGGGCGGCGTCGACTTCCGCTGGGCCCCCGCCGAGGCGGGCACCCGGCGCAGCGTGCTGCTCGTCGGCCCCGACGGCCGGCGCACCTCGCTGTTCGACCCGCGCGCCACGCCGGGGGAGCGGCTGCCGCCCGAGCTCTACACCGGAGTGCGGGCGCGCCACGCGCACGTCTCGATCACCGACTTCTGCCGCCACGTCTACGACCACCTCGACGGCGTGCCCACCTCCACCGACCTGCACGACTGGGACGGCGTCGACGACCACCACCGCGACTTCGCCCAACGCTCCGACCTCGTCTTCCTCTCCTCCGCCGCGCTGCCCTCACCCGAGACCACGATGCGCGACATCCTCGCCCGGGGCCGCGCCGAGACGGTCGTCTGCACCCGCGGCGCGGGCGGCTGCCTCGTCCTGACGCGCGGCGGGCGGGTGCGCGCCTTCCCCGCCGCCCCGCTGCCCGCTCCCGTCGCCGACACCAACGGAGCCGGCGACGCCTTCGTCTCCGGCTTCCTGTACGGCAAACTGCGCGGCCTCCCGCTGGAGGAGTGCGTGCGGCTCGGGTCGCTGGCCGGCGCCCACGCCTGCACGGTCACCGGCACCCACGAGTCGCCGATCACCGAACCCGCCCTGCTCGGCGCAGCGGCCGGCCGGTGACACCACATTCGGTCACGATCGCCGCGACCACGGACGGCATGGCGGGTGTTCCCACCGGCAAGAACAAGGGCCGGGGCTTCACGAGGCGGGCCGGGCGGCGGCCATGACGCCGTGCACGGCCTGGGCGATGCGGTCGGCGGCCTGGCCGGGGTCGGGCCGGCCGGCGTCCAGCCAGGCGATGACCGCCTCGATGGTCAAGGCCGGGATCAGGTTCGCCGCCCAGTCCAGCCATGGGCCCGCCGGGATGACCCGGGCCAGGTTGCGGTGCGCGACCTCGCGGGAGGCGGCGGTGATGGTGTCGATCAGTTCGCGGAAGTCAGGCTCGCGGGCGGCGTAGCGGAACAACAGCTTGAACCCGTCGGGGTCAGCGGCCGCCGAGCGCATGAGGGCGGGGATGGCGTCATCGTCGAAGTCGTCGGTGCCGGTGGCCTCGCCCAGCCGGGTGCAGGCCCGATCCAGCACCGCCCGGTACAGATCCGCCTTGGAGTCGAAGTGCCGATACAGCATCGCCCGGGTCAGGTTCGCCTCGGCGGCGACGTCGTCCAGGCCGGTGGCGGCGTAACCGGCTTGGGCGAAGGCGCGGGTGGCGGCGTCCAGGATCTGCTCGCGCCGCTCGGCGCGGCGCAGCCGCCGCACCGGCGCGTGTGTGGCCGCGCCGTCCTCCGGCTTCGCCTGCCTCGCCTCGATCTCGGCGCCGGCCGGGTCGGGGTGGTGCATCCGCCCTCCTCCACTTGTAGAACCTAAAGTCTACAAGTAGCTTTATAGACAGCGAAGTATACAAACGTGCGTCTACTCGTTGGGGGAGTCGTGTCCACACCCGTCCAGCTGCCGTTCCGGCAAGACAGCCCGATGCGGCCCGCGCCGCTGCTGCGCCAGCTGCAGGCGCAAGGCCCTATTCACGCGATCCGCACCGCCGTGGGCCACCCGGCGTGGCTGGTGACCGGCTACGCGCAGGTACGCGCGCTGCTGGACGACGACCGGCTCGGCCGGGCCCACCGTGATCCCGAGCACGCCTCCCGTACCGGGGAGTCGGCGATGTTCGGCGGCCCGCTGGGCGACTTCGACACGGAGCGGGCCGACCACCGCCGCCTGCGCGCGTTGCTGCAGCCGCAGTTCTCACCCAAGCGCATGCGCGCGCTGCGCGGCCGCGTCGAGACCCTGACCGCCGCCCTGCTGGAGGAGTTGGCCGCCGCCGGGCCCCCGGCCGATCTGCACGCCGCGCTGGCGCTGCCGCTGCCGATCGCGGTCATCTGCGAGCTGCTCGGCGTCCCGTACGAGGACCGGGCCCGGTTCCGGGCCTGGACGCAGGCCGCCGGCGACGTCACCGACCGGGCGCGCTCGGAGCAGGGGCTGGCCGAGCTGTTCACCTACGGCCGGCAGCTGGTGGCCCGCAAACGCGCTGAGGGCGCCGTCGATGCCGACGGCGAGGCCGATGTGATCTCCCGGCTGGCCGCCACCGACGGGGTCGGCGACGACGAGGCCGCCGCGATGGGCATGTTCCTGCTGTTCGCCGGACACGAGACCACGGTCACCGCGATCGGCCTGGGCGCGCTGTGGCTGCTGGCCACCCCCGGCCAGTGGCAGGCGCTGAAGGCCGATCCGTCCCGGGTCGACGCCGCGGTGGAGGAGATCCTGCGCGCGCCCGGCCTGGGCGGCGGCGGCATCCCTCGCTACGCCCGCACCGACCTGGAGATCGCCGGCGTGCGCGTGCGGGCCGGGGATCTGGTGCTGCTGGACACCGGCGCGGCCAACCACGACACCGGCGTGTTCGACGACCCCGACCGTTTCGACCTCGACCGGCCGGCCGTGCCGCATCTGACCTTCGGGTACGGCGCGCGCTACTGCATCGGCGCGCCGCTCGCGCGTATCGAGCTGCAGGTGGTCTTCTCCCAGCTCGCCGCCCGCTTGCCCGCCTTGAAGCTGGGGTGCGCGGTGGAGGAGCTGACCTTCACTGCGAACACGCTGACCGGCGGGCTGACCGCGCTGCCGGTCACCTGGTGACCGCCAGGCCCGCGAACACCACGATCACCGCGAGCGAGCATCGGCCGATCTCCGGCCGGGTGTGCCCGCTCATGTGCCGGCCATCGGGCCGGAAGCGCATCGCGCGTGCCCGCGTCACGGCAGCCGCTGGGTGACGCGCCACAGCCGGCGCGGCAGCTCGCCCTCCTCGAAAGCGTGGATCCGCAGGCCCACCCAGCCCTCGGCCAGGGCCTCGACCAGGGCGCGGGTGAAGAAGTGCACGGCGAACCCGCCGTGCTCGTAGATGTCGTCGCCGTGCGAGATCCCGGTGCCGTGGTGGGCGTCGCCGACGTGGCGGACGGTGTAGACGAAGCTGCCGCCCGGTCGCAGCACCCGCCGCACCTCGCCGGCCAGGGCATGGATCTGCTCGGTGGACAGGGCCATGCACAGCAGCATGTGCGCGTAGACGGCATCCACCGACGCGTCGTTCAGGGGCAGGGGCTCGCGGGCGTCGTGCACACTGACGCGCACCCGCTCGCCGAGCCCGGCACGGTCTGCGGCCTGGCGCAGCTGGGCCAGGGCTTCGGCGCAGAAGTCGGTGGCGTGCACGGCCAGGCCGCGCCCGGCGAAGTGCAGGGTGTCGCGGCCGTGCCCGGCGCCCAACTCCAGCACGTCGCTCGCGCCACGCGAGGTGAACAGATCGGCGGCGTAGACGGCCGGCTCGGACGGCCGCCGGCCGTACAAGCCGGGGTGGGCCGTGTAGGTGGCCCGCCACTGCTCACGCTGGGCATCGGCCAGTTCCGCCGCTCGCTCGTCCAGATGCTTCATGCTATTACACTATTCCATGAACTAATGGATTAGAGAGGTGAGGCCGAGGTGGGCGGGCAGCGGCTGTACGAGGCGTTCGCGAGCGTGGCCAAAGCACTGGCCAGCGACCGCAGGCTGGAGCTGATCGAGCTGCTGGCCCAGGCCGAGCGGCCGGTCGAAGACCTCGCCCGCGCCGCGGGCCTGGGCGTGACCAGCGTCTCCAACCACCTCCAGGTGCTCAAGCAGGCCGGGCTGGTGGCCACCCGGCGGCAGGGCACCCGCGTCTTCTACCGGCTGGCGGGCGAGGATGTGGCCGCGCTGTGGGTGCTGCTGCGCCAGGTCGGCTCGGCGCACCTGGCCGAGGCCGAGCGCGCCCGCGCCGCCTACCTCGGCCCCGGCGACACCGACCAGCTCACCCGCGAGCAGCTCCAGCAGCGCCTCGCCGCCGGGCAGGTGACGGTCATCGACGTGCGGCCGGGCGTGGAGTACGCGGCCGGTCACATCCCCGGCGCCCTCAGCCTGCCCCTGGACGAACTCCTCGACCGGCTGGACGAACTACCCGCCGAGGGCCTCATCGTCGCCTACTGCCGCGGCGCCTACTGCGTGCTGGCCCACGAGGCGGTGCGCGTCCTGGCCGGGCGCGGCCATGGGGCGGCCCGCCTGGCCGACGGCATGCTCGAATGGCGCCTGGCCGGCCTGCCGGTCGCCATCGCCGGGGCCTGACCGGGGAGTCAGTCCCAGCTCAGCAGCCGCCGCTCCAGCAGCTCCTGCTGAGCCGGGTTGGCGGTCAGCTCCAGCGCCCGCTCATCAGCCCGGCGCGCCTCCTCGCGGTGGCCCAGATCCCGCAGCAACTCGGCCCGGGTGGCGTGGAAGAGCGGGTAACGCTCCAGCGTGTCGCCGAGGTCCTTCAGTTCGGCCAGCGCCGCCCGCGCGCCCTGCGTGTAGCGCACCGCGATCGCCCGGTGCAGCCGGGCGACGGGCGAGGGCGCCAGGTACAGCAGCATGTCGTACAGGACCAGGATCTGCGCCCAGTCGGTGTCGGCGAAACTCCCGGCCTCGGCGTGACAGGCCACGATCGCCGCCTGCAGCTGATACGGTCCCGGCCGATGGTGGGCGCGGGCGGCCCGCACCAGCAGCGCGCTCGCCTCGGCGATGGCCTGCCGGTCCCACAGGCCGCGGTCCTGGTCGGCCAGCAGCACCAGCCGCCCCTGCTCGTCGAAGCGGGCCGCGCCCCGGGCCCGATGCAGCCGGATCAGCGCCAGCAGCCCGGTCACCTCGGGCTCCTTCGGCATCAGGTTCGCCAGCAGCGCGGCCAGCCACTCCGCATCATCGACCAGGTCGCGCGCCTGGGCCCGCTCGGGCGTGCTGGACAGGTAGCCCTCGTTGAACAGCAGGTAGATGACCGCCAGCACCTCGCCCAGCCGCCGCGGCAGGTCCTCCTCGGCCGGGATGCGGCAGGGGATCCCGGCCTCGCCGATCTTCCGCTTCGCCCGCGTGATCCGCTGCGCCACCGTGCTCTCCGGCACGACGAACGCCGCGGCGATCTGCGCCGCCGACAGCCCGCACACCACCCGCAGCGTGAGCGCGATCTGCGCGCTGCGCGACAGCGCCGGGTGGCAGCAGGTGAAGATCAGCCGTAGCCGGTCGTCGCGCGAGGCGGGTTCCGGCCAGGTGAGCCGGGCGAGCTTGGCCCGGTAGTTGGACTCGCGCCGAAGCACGTCCAGGCCGCGCCGCCGGGCCACGGTGAACAGCCACGCGTCCGGCCGTTCCGGCACGCCGTCGGCCGGCCAGCGCCGCAGCGCGGTCTCGATCGCGTCCTGCACCAGGTCCTCGGCCGCGGAGAAGTCGCCCAGCAGCGACACCAGGGACGCGGCCAGCCGGCCCGCGTGCTCGCGCACCACGCGGGCCAGCGCCTCCTGGCTCGCCTCCTGACTCACGTTCTGGGGCACCCGCTCGTTCATGAGGCGGGGCGGATCTCCACGATCGGGCAGGCCGGCCACGAGCGGGCCAGCTTCAGCGCCTCGTCCAGATCGGCCACCTCCACCTCGGCGAACCCGCTGACCACCTCCTTGCCCTCCACGAACGGCCCGTCGGTGACCACCGGCTCGCCTTGGTCCAGCCGCACCGTGGTCGCGGTGTGCACCGGCGCCAGATGCGTGTGATGGGTGATCTTGCCGGAGTGCTCGGCGAACCAGCGGCCCACCGCCTCATAGGCGGCCTGCCGCTCCAGCTCGCCCATCGCCTCCAGCTCCTGGGCGAACTGTTCGGTCTCGATGAACATCAGCACGTACTTCACGGACGGCCTCCTGGGGTCCTGTCGTCTGCGTGGTCGTTCGGCGGGGTCTGGTGGACGGTGGTCAGCTTGCCGGAAGCGTCGCGTACAGGTCGACGCCGTTACCGTCCGGGTCGGCCACCGTGGCGTACCGCATCCCCCAGAAGGCGTCGAACGGCTCGGCGATCCCGCGGTATCCGGCCTCGACGAGTTCGGCGTACTTGGCGTCCACCCCGGCCGGGGTGTCGAACTCGAAGCACAGCAGGGTGCGCGGCCCGCCGGTCGGCGCGCTCCAGCCAGGCAGGAACGGGGTGCGGAAGCCCTCGGTGTCCAGCATGACGTGCAGCCCGTTCGGCAGGTCGCAGCCGGCGTGCTCGGGCGAGTGCTCATCGAGCTTGAACTCCAGCCCGAGCCGGGCGTAGAAGGCGATCGAGGCGTCCATGTCGGACACCACGATGTCGATGGTGTTCAGGGTGGGATTCATGATCCGCTCCTTGAGATCGGTCGCTGAGATTCTCCAGGCCGTCACGGGTCCGCGCCTGGCGTCGCGTCACGTGGACGCGGGCCTGACGGCGGTCATGCCCGCTGACGGCCCTCATCCCAAAGACGATTGGCCGGGCCCTCGATACGACATGGGCACCAAGAACCTTCGCACGCCCGGCACGCCCACCCGCGCATCCTGGTCCCCGGACCGGCAGATGGTGATCGGCCAGGTCGTCACAGACGGAGATCGTCCGCACCACGCGGCCTGCGGCCCTACTCGAACCTGACCCGCACCCCGGTGCTCAGACCGGAGTCGTGCAACTCCAGCCCCGCGGGCCGGGCGTCCTTCGGCAGCTCGAACACGAGCGCGCCGGTGAAGGACTGGCCCGGTCCGATGCGGGCCGGCGTGACCTCCGTGCCCCCCTGGCCGAGCAGCCTGGTGCCGCCGTGCAGGGTGTCGTCCTCGTCGAACAGCTTCTGCTGGCCCGGATAGAGCACCCTGGCCTCCTGCCCGACGTTGTCCACCCGCAGCGCCACCCGGCACGTGCGCAGCACCGCCGCCTTGGCCGGCTTGGGACACTTGGTGTCCGTCACCGCGAACCTCAGCCGCCCGTCCTGCACGGGAGTGTCCGCGCCGAACGCTTCGGGCGCCCTCGACACCCACGCGATGACCGCGATCAGCAGCACCAGCAGCACGACCGCGATCACCACGGCCGTCAGGCAGCCCGCGAACACGCTCCGCCGCGGCTTCGCCCCCGGGAACATCCCGGTCGGCGGAAGCGGCCCCTGCCCGGTCTGCTGACCCGGCGGCCCCTGCATGGGCGGCGGCCCCTGCCCCGCCTGGTGCCCCCGCCGCGCCGGCCCGGCGGCGTGACCTGTCGGCGCCTGCGTGGCCGGGTGGGCCGGTGGGTGTTGCGCGGAGGGGTGCGCGGGAGGCGCCTGGCCGGCCGGGTGGGGCGGTGGCTGTGGCGCGGGGGGCGCCTGGCCCGAGGAGGGGGGTGGTGCGTGGCCGGCCGGGTGACCCGTACGTGCCTGTGCGGCCGGGTGGGGCGGCGGCGCGGGCCGGGGAAGGCGTGGGGGAGCGGGGTGCACGGGAGGGGGTGACTGGGTGAGCGGTGGGAACTCCGAGGGGTTCCACGAGCTGGAGAGGTGGCGGGTCGCGGCGAGCTGGGCGGCGGGCTCGTCGGCCGCGCCCACCAGCTCCAGCAGCAACTGCTTGGCGGCGGGACGGCGCGCGGGGTCGGGATGGATGGCCGCGGCGACCAGCCGGTCGAGCGGCGCGGGCAGCCCCCGCAGGTCGGGCGGCGCGGTGCGGGCACGGGCCGCCATGACGTAGGCGTCGCCCTCACCGAACGGATGGCCGCCCAGCCCCGCGTAGGCGATGAGCGAGCCCCACGCGAAGACGTCGCCCGCTGGGCTCGTGCGCCCCTCGAACACCTGCTCCGGAGCGATCCAACCGGGTGTGCCCATCACCATGCCGGCGTTGGTGTGGCGGGAGTCGACGTGGGACGAGCGGGCCAGCCCGAAGTCGATCACCCGTGGCCCGGCCAGCGTCAGCATCACGTTGGCGGGCTTGAGGTCGCGGTGGACCAGGCCGGCCGCGTGGATCGCGGTCAGCGCCGCCGCCACGCCCACGGCCGCCGAATGCAGCACGGACGGTGTCAGGGCCCCGTGCTCGATCAGGTGGTCTTCGAGCGAGATGCCGTCGATGTATTCGGTGACGAGGTAGAGGACTCCGTCGTGCTCGCCGTGGTCGAGCACGCGGGCGGTGCAGAACGAGGCCACCTTGCGGGCGTTGGAGACCTCCTCGTGGAAGCGCGCCCGGTAGACGGGGTCGGCGGTGAAGTCGCGGCGGATGGCCTTGAGCGCCACCGACGAGCCGTCGGCGGCCCTGGCGAGGTAGACGGTGCCCATCCCGCCCGAGCCGAGGCGGCTGAGCAGCTCGTAGGGGCCGATCGCCGGTGGGTCCTCGGGCGTCAGCGCGGTGCCCGCGGAGCGACCCTGCTGCCCCAACGTCGATGTCCTCTCGCCGTCGTCATCCCGTCGCCGCAACCGACCGATCCTCTGCCCGGCATGCCCTTTTGACACCCCAGACTCTAACGGAGGAAGGGCCCGCCCGGTGGCGCGGCGACGGCCCGCCGTGGCCGGCGGTTCAGCGGCGGCGCAGGGGTGGCGCGGTCCGGCGCGAGCACAGGGGCCGGGCACAGAGCCGCTCAGCGGCGGCTCAGGGGCGGCTCAGGGGCGGCTCAGCGGAGGGCGGCCGCGTCGGAGGCCAGCTTCTCCACGCGGCCCCAGTCGCCCGCCGCGAGGGCGTCGGCCGGGGTCAGCCAGGTGCCGCCGACGCAGCCGACGTTCGGCAGCGCCAGGTAGTCGGCCGCGCCGGCCGCCCTGATGCCGCCGGTCGGGCAGAACCGCACGTCCGGCAGCGGCCCGGCCAGCGACTTCAGATAGGGGACGCCGCCCGCGGCCTCGGCGGGGAAGAACTTGAGCTCCTTGAGCCCCCGCTCGGCCAGCGCCATCACCTCGGACGCCGTCGCCGCGCCGGGCAGGAACGGCACCCCGCTCGACTCCATCGCCTCGACCAGCGACAGGGTCGTGCCGGGGCTGACCAGGAACTTCGCCCCGGCCATCAGAGATCTCGCGATGTCGTCAGAAGTCCGGATCGTTCCGGCGCCGATCACCGCCTCGGGCACCTCGGCGGCGATGCGGCCGATCGCCCCCAGGGCGGCCTCCGTGCGCAGCGTCACCTCGATCACCGGCAGGCCGCCGGAGACGAGCGCGCGCGCCAGCGGCACGGCGGTCTGGACGTCGTCGATCACCACGACGGGGATCACGGGTGCGAGGTCGAGCAGGCTCATGGATGGTTCTCCTCTGGGGCGACGAAGGGCGCGCCGGTGCCGGAGGCGCGCTGGGCCAGCCAGGCGGCCGCGCCGGTCAGCGCCGGCTGTGGCGTGACGATCAGTGTGGTCGCGACGGCGGACAGGTATCCGGACATGTCCGGGTTCGCCGCGAACCTGGCGCGGAAGTCACCGGCGCGTACGCGTTCCACGATACGGGGCAGCACTCCGCCGCCCAGGTAGACCCCTCCCCGGGCGCCGAGAGTCAGCGCGACGTTCCCGGCGAAGCTGCCCAGCATCCCGCAGAACACCTCGACCGTCTCCGCGCACAGCGGGTCGTCGGGGCGGGCCACGATCTCGGAGGCGGTCAGCTCGTCCGCCGGCACGCCGTTGACCTCGGCCAGCGCCCGGTGCAGCCGCGCGAGGCCGGGGCCCGACAGGACGTGCTCGGCCACCACCGGGCCACGGGCCCGCAGCACGCGGACGAGCTCCAGCTCCCGCTCGTCCAGGACCGGCACGGTGACGTGCCCGCCCTCGCCGGGGACCGGGATCCAGCCGTCGTCCACCGGCACCAGCCCCGCCACGCCCAGTCCGGTGCCGGGCCCGAGGACGGCCTTGACCCCGTGGCCGGGCTCGGGACCGCCCAGCGGCACCAGGTCGTCCCCGCCGAGGTGCGGCAGCGACAGGGCCAGCGCCTCGAAGTCGTTCAGCAGCGCCACGTACGGCACGCCGAGGTCGCGCGCCGATCCGGCCCACGGCGAGTTCGTCAGCTCGTAGCGGTCGCCGTTGACCGGACCGGCCAGGGCCAGGCAGGCCGCCCCCGGCCGCACTCCGCCCGCGTGTTCGGCGAGATAGGCGGCTACGGCTTCGGGGAGGGTCCGGTAGTCGGCCCCCGGCAGGACCACGACGCCGGACGGCGGCGTACCCGGCGAGGTGACCAGCCCGAACCGGGCGTTGGTGCCGCCGATGTCGGCCACCAGCCACGGCGGCTCGAACGTGCTCACCGATCGGCCGCGGCGGCCGGCGCGGCCCGTCGCGCGGCGGAGGGCACGGGGCGCCCCGGAGTCTAAGGCGCTCACCCGGCGACCCCCGTACGGCGCCGGGACGACGCGGAAGAGCCCGACTCCAGGTGGGAGGCGCCCGCCTCGGCGGGGAAGCCGAGGCCCGGCCCGTGGTGCGGCGACTCGGCGCCGCTGACGCCGAAGATCCCCGCCCCCTGCTCGGCGTGACCGGCCATCCGGCGGAAGGCCGCGAACAGCTCGCGGCCGGTGCCGACCCACTGGGCGTCGCTCAGCGGCCGGCCCTCGGGCGCCCGCCGAGCCAGCTCCTCGGCCTCCACCAGCAGTTCCAGCGTCCCGGCCGCCGAGTCGAGCCTGATCACGTCGCCGTCGCGGACGAGCGCGATCGGCCCGCCGTCGGACGCCTCGGGCGACAGGTGGATGGCCGCGGGCACCTTCCCCGACGCGCCGGACATCCGGCCGTCGGTGACGATCGCCACCCGCTGCCCCCGGTCCAGGAGCACAGCCAGCGGCGGGGTGAGCTTGTGCAGCTCGGGCATGCCGTTGGCGCTCGGCCCCTGATAGCGGATGACGGCCACGAAGTCCCGCCCGTCCAGCTCGCCCGCCTCGAACGCGCGCAGCAGGTCGAGCTGGTCGTCGAAGACCCTGGCCGGAGCCTCGATCACCAGGTGCTCGGGCTTGACCGCCGACACCTTGCTGACGGCGCGGCCCAGGTTGCCGTCGACCATGTGGATGCCGCCGTCGGCCGCGAACGGGGCGGACACCGGCCGCAGCACGTCCAGGTCGGCGCTGCCCCCGCCGGCCTCGCTCCAGACCAGCTCGCCGCCCGCAAGCGCGGGGGCCGACCGGTAGTGGCCGAGCCCGCGCCCGGCCACGGTCAGCACGTCGGCGTGCAGCAGGCCCTCGTCGAGCAGGTCACCGATGAGCACCTGCATCCCGCCCGCGTCGCGGAAGTGGTTCACGTCCGCCTGGCCGTTGGGGTAGATCCTGGTCAGCGACGGCACCACCTTCGACAGGCAGGCCAGGTCGTCCCAGGTCAGCACGATGCCCGCGGCGGCGGCCATGGCCACCAGGTGCAGCGTGTGGTTGGTGGAGCCGCCGGTGGCCAGCAGCGCGACGCAGGCGTTCACGATCGCCCGCTCGTCGACCAGCTCGCCGACCGGGGTGTATTCGGCGCCGTGCGCGGTGATCTCCACCGCCCGGCGACCGGCCGCTCCCGTCAGCGCGTGCCGCAGCTCGGTGTGCGGGTTGACGAACGTCGAGCCCGGCAGGTGCAGCCCCATGACCTCCATCAGCGCCTGGTTGGAGTTGGCGGTGCCGTAGAAGGTGCAGGTGCCGGGGGAGTGGTAGGACTCGGCCTCGGCGTCGAGCAGCTCGGCCCGGCCCACCTTGCCCTCGGCGAACAGCTGCCGGGCGCGGGCCTTGACCTTGTTCGGCAGCCCCGACGTCATCGGCCCGGCCGGCACGAAGATCGCCGGCAGGTGCCCGAAGTGCAGCGCCCCGATCAGCAGGCCAGGGACGATCTTGTCGCAGACGCCGAGCAGCAGCGTCGCGTCGAACATGTCGTGCGACAGGGCGATCGCGGTGGCCATGGCGATCACGTCACGGCTGTAGAGCGACAGCTCCATGCCGGCCCGCCCCTGCGTGATGCCGTCGCACATCGCGGGCACGCCGCCCGCCACCTGCGCGACGCCACCTGCCGCGCGCACCGCCGCCTTCAGCTCCGCCGGGTACGTCTCGTACGGCTGGTGGGCCGAGAGCATGTCGTTGTAGCTGGTCACGATCGCCACACCGGGCTTGGCCGTGCCCCGCAGAGCGGGCTTGTCCTCGGCCGGGGCGGCCGCGAAGCCGTGCGCCAGGTTGGCGCACCCGAGATGCGCGCGCGCCGGCCCCCGCCGCCGCGCCGCCTCGCCCTCACGCCGGATCCGCTCCAGATAGACGGTACGGCCGGCCCGGCTGCGCTCGGTGATCCTGTCCGTGATCTCCTGGATGACCGAATTCACGCTTCCTCCTCGTGCCAGGCGCGACCGCTGCGGCCGAGCAGTTCGTGGGCGCCCGCGGGACCGGCCGACCCGGCGGGATAGGGCTCGGGCAGGTCGGCGGACGACTCCCACCGGCCCAGGATGGGGTCGATCCAGCGCCAGGCCGTCTCCACCTCGTCGCGGCGCATGAACAGCGTCGGGTTGGCCGCGAGCACGTCCGTGAGCAGCCGCTCGTACGCCTCGGGGACCCGCGTGGTGAACGTCTCGCCGAAGCTGAGGCTGAGCGGCACCGGCTTGAGCGTCACCTCGCCGGCGCCGGGCTCCTTGGCCATGATGTGCAGCTCGATGCCGTCTTCGGGCTGCAGCCGCAGCACCAGCCGGTTGGCCGTGCCGCCGGGGAAGATGGAGTGCGGCACGTCCTTGAACTGCACCACGATCTCCGACGTCCGGCGCGGCATCCGCTTGCCGGTGCGCAGGTAGAACGGCACCCCGGCCCAGCGCCAGTTCCTGATCTCGGCGCGGATCGCGGTGAACGTCTCCACCCGGCTCGACGCCTCGGTGGGCGGGGTGGAACCGGGCTCGTGCAGGTAGCCGGGCATCCCGCAGGCCTCGGTGTACTGGCCGCGCACGGTGAACCTGTCGACCTCGGTGCCCGTGATGGGCCGCAGCGACTGCAGCACCTTCACCTTCTCGTCGCGGATCGCCTCCCGGTCGTTGCGGGCCGGGGGCTCCATCGCGGTCAGGCACAGTAGCTGCAGCAGGTGGTTCTGCACCATGTCGCGCAGCGCGCCCGCGTGGTCGTAGTAGCCGCGCCTGCCGGGCGTGCCGACGGTCTCGGCGGCGGTGATCTGCACGTGGTCGATCCAGAGGGAGTTCCAGATCGGCTCCAGGAAGGCGTTGGCGAAGCGGAGCACGAGCAGGTTCTGCACGGTCTCCTTGCCCAGGTAGTGGTCGATGCGGAAGATCTGCCGCTCGTCGAAGATGGCGCCGACCTCGTCGTTGATCCGGCGCGCGCTGACCAGGTCGTGCCCGAGCGGCTTCTCCAGCACGACCCGGGAGCGCGGCGTCACCAGGCCGGCCCCGGCCAGCTCGCGGCAGAACGGGCCGAACGCCCTCGGCGGGCTCGCCAGGTAGAAGACCCGGTCGCGCTCCTCGTGCCCGGCCAGCAGCGCGGCCAGCGCGTTCCAGCCGGCCTGGTCCGCGTCGTCTCCGCTCGCCCGGCGGCCCACGTCGACCGACACGTGGTGCAGCCGGCCCAGGAAGCGCTGCCAGCCGTCGGGGTCGCCGACCGGCACCTGGTCGCGTACCTCGGCGTCCACCTTGCCGCGGAAGTCGTCGTCGGTCAGGCCGCCCCTGGACATGGCGATGACGCGGGTCTCGGGGGAGAGCCGGCCGTCCCGGTCGCAGTGGTACAGCGCAGGCAGCAGCTTGCGCATGGACAGGTCGCCGGTGCCGCCGAAGACCACCAGATCGGCGGTGTAGGCGGCGGTGGACGTTGAGAGGGGGGACACGGGGAGATACTCCGATGATCTATCAAGCAGGGACAGAACGGACATTAGTCAGAGTTTGGGTCATGCACAAGCATGGTTTTGCTATCTGAGATAAAAAAGTCAGGACTTTTCATTACCTAACTCCATGTGGTTCACTTGGCCGATGTCTCGACGTACCGCCGCGAGCCTCGCCACGACCGGTGAGGTGCTCCGCCTCATCCGCACAGGTGAAGCCGTGACGCGCGCGGACCTCGGCCGGGTCACCGGCCTGTCCCGCCCCGCGGTGCAGCTGCGCGTCGGCGAGCTGCTCGGACGCGGGCTCGTCGTCGAGCGCGCCGACGCCCCCTCCACCGGCGGGCGGCCCCCGGTCCGGCTGGAGTTCGACGCCGCGGGCGGCGTGGTGCTGGTGGCCGCGCTCGGCGCGAGCCGCACCAGGGTCGCCGTCTGCGACCTGGCCGGGCGCGAGCTGACCGGCCGCGACTTCGCCATCGACGTGGAGCAGGGGCCCGACGTGGTGCTGCCGCTGCTCATGGACACCTGGGACGAGCTGCTCGGCGACAGGCCCCGCTCGATGGTCCGGGGAGTGGGCATGGGCGTGCCCGCCACGGTCGAGTTCGCCGAGGGACGCGCCGAGAGCGCCCGGGTGATGGCCTCGTGGACCGGCGTGGTCATCCCGCCGATCGTCCGCGAGCGGTTCCCGGTGCCCGTGCTGGTCGACAACGACGTCAACGTGCTGGCCATCGGCGAGCACCGCGGCGTCTACCCCCAGCTCGGCGACCTGATGTTCGTCAAGGTGTCCACCCGCATCGGCGCCGGCGTCATCGCGGGCGGCGAGATCCTGCGCGGCGCCATGGGCGCGGCCGGCGAGATCGGGCACATCCCGGTGCGCGACGGCGGCGGCGTGCTCTGCCGCTGCGGCAACGTCGACTGCGTCGACTCCGTGGCCAGCGGCACCGCGCTGCTGCGCGACCTGCGCGCCGCAGGCAAGGACGTCAAGAGCGTCGGCGACGTGACCGCGCTGGTGCGCGCGGGCGACGCCGAGACGATGGCCACGGTCCGCGAGGCGGGCCGCCGGATCGGCGAGGTGCTGGCCGGAGCCGTCAACATCCTCAACCCGTCGGTCCTGGTGCTCGGCGGCGACATGGCCGAGGCGTTCGGCCCGCTGGTGTCGAGCATCCGCGAGGTCGTCTACCGCCGGTCCACCGCGCTGGCGACCCGGCGGCTGCGCATCGAGCCGAGCAGGCTGGGCACGGGGGCGGGCATCAGCGGGTGCGCGGTGATGGTGCTGGACCACGTGCTGTCGCCCGACGCCGTCGACGACAGCCTGGCCAGGCGCTGAGGCCGGAGCCCGCTCGATCGGGGCCCGCTCGTCAGTCCCTCCGGGACGTCTCCGTGTCGTAGGCCGGCGTTCGGCTCTGCGACCAGCTCTGCGACCGGCTCTGTGGCCGGCCCTGAGGGTGGTCCAGCGCGTGGTCCGGCGCTCTGCCGGACGGGGACGGGCTCAGCGAGGGAGCGTCGCTGCCGGCCGGCGGACGTGTCCGCGTCGGCATCGCCGACTGGGGCAGAGCGGGTGTCACGAACGAGCGGCCGGGCCTCGCCGTGGGACTCGTCGTCGGGCTGGCCGTGGGCTTCGGGGTGCGCGACGGGAGCGTGGCCGCCGGGCTGGCGCCGGTCCTGAGCGAGGGCCGCGCGCTGTGGGCCGGGCGTGTGACGGGCACTCTGGACGTGGCGGCCGTGGCCCGGACCGTGGCCGGGCTCGCCGACCGGTCACCGGCCTGGTCGGGCAGGCTGACCGGGGACAGCGAGGTGCCCGCCGGCTCGCCGCCGCCCAGGATCGCGGCGCCGGCCAGCATGAGGACGCCGGCCAGCACGCCGGCGATCATCAGGACACGCCCGCGCCGCTCCGAGTCGCTCACAGCCGCCGATGATAGTGACCCCGCGCGACCGCTCGGGCGGCTCTGGGTGAATCGTGATCAACACGATCACCGTCCGGCGGCCCTCAGCACAGGCACAGCAGACCGCGCAGGGCGGTCTCCAGGCAGAGCCCGGTGCGGGCCGGGCGAACCAGCAGGACCGGGCGGCCGAGGTCGTCGACCCCGCCCTGCGCGGGGGAGGGCGTGCCGTCGACGGACAGCCGGGCGACGCGGGCGGTGGTGGCGAGCGTGCGGATCCGCTCGGGGATCGGCAGCATGGGCGCCTCCTTGAGGGAGCAGAAAGCAATAGGTTAGGCTTGCCTAAGTAAGGGTTGCCTAATCACATTGAGGTGAACGTGCGCTACACCGGTCCCAAGGTGCGACTGTCGCGCCGCGCGGGCGTGCCGCTGACCAGGAAAGCCGTCCGCTACTTCGAGCAGCGCCCCTACCCGCCGGGCGAGCACGGTCGCAAGACCAGCCGCCGCGCCGTCGGCGACTACGGCACGCGCCTGCTCGAGAAGCAGAAGCTGCGCTGGTACTACGACCTGTCGGAGCGGCAGCTGCGGCGCTACTGGGACCTCGCCGTGCGCAGGCCCGGCGCCTCGGGCGCCGAGCTCGTCTCGCTGCTGGAGACGCGGCTCGCCTCCCTGGTGCTGCGCGCCGGGCTGGCGCCGTCGATCTACGCGGCCCGGCAGTACGTGACGCACGGCCACATCGCCGTCGACGGCCGCAAGGTGGACATCCCGAGCTACCTGGTCAAGCCCGGCCAGGTCGTCACGGTGCGCGAGCGGTCGCGCCGGATGCGGCCGTTCGTGGCCGCCGCCGAGGGGGTGCACGCCGACGAGCGGATCGCGTCCTACCTGTCCGTCGACCACGCCGACCTGCGGTTCACGCTGACGGGCAAGCCCGAGCGCGAGCAGATCGCCGTACCGGTGGACGAGCAGCTCGTCGTCGAGTACTACTCCCGTTAGCCGGGCTCCCGCAGCGCCGGGCTCCCGTAGTGCCGGGCTCCCGCAGCGCCGGGCTTCTGCGGCTGGGGTCGCGCCGGCCGGGCTCCCGCGGGCCGGGGGCCTACTCCAGCGCCTTCTCCCGGCGCAGCTCGGCTATCTCATCGCGGAGCGCGGTCAGCTCGGCCAGGATCAGCCGGGTGGAGGCCGCCGAGGTGTCCTCCAGCTCGGCCAGCTCGGCCCGCTCCAGGGCCGACTCCTCCTCCATGGCGCTCACCACGACCGCCATGAAGAGGTTGAGCACGACGAACGTGCAGATCAGGATGAAGATGGTGAAGAAGATCCAGGCCGACGGGTGCTCCCGCATCACGTCCCTGGCGATGTTGCCCCAGTCGTCGCCGGTCATCGTCTGGTAGAGGGTGAACAGCGAGGTCGGCAGGCTGCCGAAACGCTCCGGCACGGCCTCGCCGTACATCTTGGTGGCCATCACGGCGGCCACGTACAGCACCAGGGAGAGCAGCACCACGATCGAGCTCATCCCGGGCATCGCGCGCAGCAGGGCCGAGACCACCCGGCGCAGGCTGGGCACCACCGAGAGCAGGCGCAGCGCCCGCAGGATGCGCAGCGACCTCAGCACCGACAGGCCGCCGGTCGTGGACAGCAGCGCGATGCCGACGATCGCGGTGTCGAAGATGTTCCACGGATCGCGTAAGAAGCGGGACCGTTCGACGTAGATCTTGGCCACCAGTTCGACCACGAAGATGTAGAGGGCCACGTGGTCGATCACCCGGAGCACCTCGCCGTACCGCACGACGACGGAGGGGACCGTCTCGAGGCCGAGGGTGGCCGCGTTGACCAGGATGACGCCGATGATGAACTGCTGGAAACGCCGGCTGGTGATGAAGGCGCGCATGCGCTCACGCACGGGGGTGGGCTCCTCAGGACGGATGCGTTGCCTCACCATGATGGCGTAGATGATCACGCGGCCCTCAAGTGTCCCGCAACCAGCGGTCAAGTGCCGCCCTGTGGTATAAAAACCGCCTAAACACCGATGGACGAGGGGCCGATCGCAGATGTCTTATCCCAGTTATGGCCCCTCCTACTACGGTCCGCCGCCCCAGACGCACCCCAACGGCACCACGATCCTGGTGCTGGGCATCCTGAGCCTGGTCGTCTGCGCGTTCATCGGGCCGTTCGCCTGGTCGATGGGCAACAAGGCGCTGCGCGAGATCGACGGCAGCGGCTACGTCTACGAGAACCGCGGCATGGTGCAGGCGGGGCGCATCTGCGGCATCGTCAGCACCTGCCTGTTCCTGGTCGTGATCGGCTTCTACGTGCTCATGTTCGTGGTCTTCGGCGGCGCCGCCATGCTGGGCGGCATGAACTAGCGGGCCGGCGACGCCGCCGCGACCAGATGTGCGGCAGGGGGAACGAATTCAGGCGGCGCTCTTGGCCCTGCGCCGGAGCGCGGCGATGATCCCGGCCGGGTCCACGATCCCGTAACCGTAGTCGTAGTCGAAGCCCACCTCGCTGCGGTCCTCGGCGGTGCGGCGGAGCAGCGCGCGCAGCTGCGCGGGCGACAGCCGCGAGGAGGGCCATCGGGTGCGGACCGCGGCGACCAGCCCGGCCGCGACCGGCGCCGCCGCCGACGTGCCCGAGTCGGCCTCGGCCTCGCCGAACGCCCTGGACCCCGAGAAGTGCGTGTAGGCGCAGATGTCGGGCTTGCGCGAGGTGAGCCGGCCCGGCCCCTGCGAGGAGTAGCCGACCCGCTCGCCGCCGATGTCCACGCCGCCCACCGACAGCGCCTTGGGGTGCGAGTTGGCGCCGGCGATCGGCCGGTTCGGATAGGCGCACCTGCCGTCCCGGCACTCGCGCCCGCAGTTGCCCGCCGCGAACAGCACGTCCGCGCCCGCCCGGTCGAGCTCGGCCACCATCAGGTTGAACGGGTGCGCCGCGTTGTCGGAGTAGTTGCCCGGATGCCCGACCGGGAAGTCCCATTCGGGGGAGAACGACCCCCACGAGTTGGAGACCACCAGCGCCCTGGACGCCTCGGGCTGCGCGTCGAGCACCGTGCGCAGGTGCGCGAACGCCGCCACGGCGTCGGACAGCAGCCCGTCGAGCGCCGAGCCGCCGGGCCGGGAGGACAGCAGCACGGGGAGGTCGATCACGGACGCCTGGGGCGCGCCGATGAGCGTGTCGAAGGCGCACATCGTGCCGTGGTCGACCTCGAACTCGCCCGGCCTGCCGGTCACGCCCACAGGGCACCAGCTCCGCTCGGCGTCGAGCGTGACGTTCCTGCCGAGGTGGCGGGCGACGTGGGCGACGTTGACGCCGGTGTCGAGCACGGCCACGGCCACCCCGTCGCCGTCGAGCCCCTCGGCGTGCAGGCCGGCGACGTTGAGCAGCCGCTCGACGTCGTGCCAGTCGCCGACCGGCGGATCGCCTCCGCAGGTCGGCGAGGACTCGATGACCGGATCGGCGAAGACGCCGACCACGTCGGGGCGCAGCGCCTGCAGCAGCGCCACCCGGGTGGCCGGCTCGTCGTCGGAGATCGTGCCCCGCACGAGCACCGAGGCGTCCTCGGCGGCCAGCGAGAAGTCGAGCGGCTGGTTGAGCGAGAGCGGGTCGCCGCCCGCCGCCGGGATCGGGCGCGGCACGGCGACCGGGACGAACCCGAGGTCGAGCTCCACCCCGGGCAGGCCGTCGGCGACGTCCGCCGTGGTGGCGACGCGGCCCGGGTCGGTGACGGCCGCGACCAGGTCGGGGGAGGGGCGGAGCTGGATCAGGACCCGCATGAGTCACCACCGGTCGTGTGGAGGGAACGAACCTCCCCACATTCCTCCATCCGCACGGGTGCGTCCAGCGGATCATCAGGGGATATGACCTGCCATGACACCCCGAACCAGACGAAGCGCCCGGCCGACGTTCCCGAGCGTCGGGCTTCCGTGTTCCCGGTCCGTTCACTACGGTGAGTGCCCATGACGCTCCAGGCTCAGCAGGCGGTCACAGTCGGCACCGGAGACCACTGGCTGGCGGTGCGCCCGAGACTCATCCTCGCCAGCGCCTTCATGCTCTTCCTGGAGCTGGCGCTGATCCGGTGGACCGGGTCCAACATCGTGCACTTGAGCTACTTCACCAACTTCGTGCTGCTCGGCTCGTTCCTCGGCATCGGGCTCGGGTTCCTGCGCGTGGGCAGGTCCAAGCGGCAGCCCTACTACTCGCCCGTCGTGCTGTTCGGCCTGGTGATCGTCGTCCTGACCTTCCCCGTCACCGTCGACCGCGACACCGAGGGCGTCCTCTACTGGACGAGCCTGGCGACCACCGGGCCGCCCGCCTGGCTCATCCTGCCGGTGATCTTCTGCGCGGCGGCCCTGGTCCTCATGGGACCGGCCGAGCTGGTCGGCCGCTGCTTCCCCGAGCTGCCGCGGCTGGAGGCCTACCGCTACGACCTGATCGGCAGCCTCACCGGCATCGCCGCGTTCACCGCCCTGTCGTTCCTGAGCGCGCCGCCGCTCTTCTGGGGGCTCATCGCCGCCGTCGCCTACGCGCTGCTGCTCGTGCCCCGGCCGCTCGTCACCTACCTCGGCTTCGTCGTGGTGCCGTCGCTCGCCGTCGTGGGGCTGCTGCTGGCCGAGACCCTCACCGCCGGGGCGCTGTGGTCGCCCTACTACAAGGTGACGTTCCGGCAGTTCGAGCAGCTCGGCGTGCCGGTGACCGACATCTCCGTCAACGGCATCCCGCACCAGCAGGCCGTGCCCGCCGCCGCCCGCCTGGAATGGGAGCGCCAGTACGGCCTGCCGTACGAGCGGGTCACCAGCCCGCCGAAGGACGTGCTCATCGTCGGGGCGGGCAGCGGCACGGACGTCGCGATCGCGCTGTCCAAGGGCGCCGGCCACGTCGACGCCGTCGAGATCGACCCCAAGCTGCGCGAGCTCGGCGGCTCCACCCACCCCGACCACCCCTACGACGACCCCCGCGTGACCACGCACGTGACCGACGGCCGGGCCTTCCTCGAACGCACCTCCAAGCGCTACGACCTGATCCTGTTCGCGCTGCCCGACTCGCTCACGCTCGTGTCGGGGGCCAGCTCGCTGCGGCTGGAGAGCTACCTGTTCACCGAGGAGGCGATGCGGGCGGCCCGTGACCACCTCAAACCCGGCGGCGCGTTCTCCATGTACAACTACTACCGGGAGACCTGGCTGGTCGACCGGCTCGCCTCGACCGTGCAGAGCGCCTTCGGCCACAAGCCGTGCGTGGACGTGGTGAGCACCGCGGGGCAGCAGGCCGTCATCACGGCCGGTTTCACGCCCGACGCGCAGCGCTGCGCCGCGCCCTGGGCCGGGGCCGGCGCCGCCACTCCGCCGCCCGCGCTCGACGACCGGCCCTTCCTCTACCTCAAGGAAGGCGACATCCCGCCGATCTACCTCATCACGCTCGGGCTCATCCTCGCGGTCAGCCTGCTGGCCGTGCGCGTCGTCGCCGGCCCCTACCGGCGGATGCGCCCGTACGCCGACCTGTTCCTGCTCGGCGTGGCCTTCATGCTGCTGGAGACCAAGAGCGTGACCGGGTTCGCGCTGCTGTTCGGCACCACGTGGGTGGTCAACGCGATCGTGTTCGCCGGGGTGCTCGTGGCCGTCCTCGCCGCCGTCGAGGTGACGCGCCGCTTCCGCACCCCGCCCCTGCCGGTCATGTACGGCGTGCTCCTCGGCGGGCTGCTGCTGGCCTGGCTGGTGCCCAACGCCTGGCTGCTGTCGCTGCCGTTGCCGCTGCGGGCGGTCGCCGCGGTCACGGTGGCGTTCCTGCCGATCTTCGCGGCGAACGTGGTGTTCGCCAAGCGCTTCGCCGAGACGGCCGACGCGACGACCTCGTTCGGGGCCAACCTGCTGGGGGCGATGGTGGGCGGGTGCCTGGAGTACCTCGCCCTGGTGATCGGCTACCAGGCGCTGCTCATCGTGGCCGCCGTCCTCTACCTGGGCGCCCTCGCCCTGCTGCCCCGCCGGCCGGCCCTCGCCTGAGTGCCCGGACGCCGGCGGCTACCGGTGTCCGGGCCGGGCGTGGGTCACAGGCCGCAGAGCTCTTCCAGGGATTGGGCCGACTTCTGGCTGTTGCGGGTCGGTGTCTGGCTGGGCACGGCGGCCCGCGTCCGGGTCGCCGTGGGCGCGGCCGAGGGGGCGCCCGGCGAGGCCGTCACGTCGGCCGTCCGGACCCGGCGAGGCTTGAGGGAGTCATCGACGGCTTTCGCCGAGGCGCGGCGGATCTTGGCCCAGTCGGCCGAGCCCGGCCAGAACTCCGGCGGGACGAACTGGATACTGGTGATCTTGGCGTCCTTCACCTTCAGTCCCAGGGCGACCAGCGGCTCCAAGAGCTCCTTCGGGATGTTGGTCCGCGCCAGGCGTTTCGTCGCGCCGGCGATCTTGTTGAAGTTGAGCAGGATCTTGTTGGGAGTGGCCTGCTGCGCGAAGGCGCCGATGACGCACCGCTGGCGGCCCATGCGCGAGAAGTCGTCACTGTTGACCCGGGAGCGGCCATACCACAGGGCCTCCTCGCCCGACAGCTTGCGGTAACCGGCCTTGATCGTGCCCGCGGTGCCGAAGGTGCCGCCCCACTTGACGTCCTGATCGACGCGGATCCTGAGGCCGCCGATGGCGTCCACGAGGTCCGCGAAGCCGTACATGTTCATCAGGAGGTAATAGTCGATCTTGAGGTTGAGCGTGAAGCCGACGGCGTCCATCAGGGCGCGCGGGCCCCTGTTGTGGCCGCCCATGAGCTCGGGGTGGTCGTTGGCGTACTGCCAGACCTCGTTGAGCAGGCCGCCGTTGGGGAGTTCGGCCATGAAGCCGTGGGGAAACTGCTTGTGCAGCGGAGAGGTCTGAGGGAAGCGCACATGCTGCAGGTTGCGCGGCAGGCTGAACAGCACCGTGTTGCCGGTCGGAATGTGCACGCTGGCCACGTTCATGCTGTCGGTCCGCACCCCGGTGCGGTTGCCCGCCGCGTCACCGCCGACCAGCAGGAAGTTCACCCGCTCCTTGCCGTTCCACGGATCCTCCTCCTTGATCGGGGCGACGTCCGGGTCGGTGGTCGCGCTGCGGAAGATCTGGTGGATCGTGCTCCGCGTTTCCATCACCGTGCTGGCGGCGAAGGCGAAGGGCGCCATCACGATCACGCACAGCACGCCGACCACGATGCCCGACACGATCTGGCCCTGCTGGTTGAGCCGGTTGGGGTTGAGCGTCACGTACGAGGTCACCAGCAGGGCGAACCAGCACAGCGCGCTCAGCGCGGCGATCGTGATGACCGTCACCAGCATGTCGTCACCGACGAGGTTGGCGATGTTCTCCTTGTTGCGGGTCAGCCCGAAGGCCAGCGCGCCGAGCAGCAGCACCCCGTACGCGCCGAGCAGCGCCAGCCCGGTGCGGCGGTGCCCGGCGCGCAGGTGCGCGGCCCCGGGCACGAGGGCGGACAGGGCGGTCCAGCCGAGGATGGACGCGACGTTGAGCGGCTTGGCGAAGCGGGGCGCGGCGCCGGGCCTGCCGCCCCTGGAGCCGGGCCGGCGTCCCGCCCGTCGGGGCGGACTCGGCTGGGGACCGGGCTCGGGCTGGGGACCGGGTTGCGGACCGGACGGCTGACCGGGTTGCGGACCGGGTGGCTGGCCGTGCGAATGACCGGGGTGCGGCCCGGACGGCTGCCCGGACGGCTGCCCGTGCGGCTGCCCGGGGGGCGGGCCGGGGGGCGGGCCGGACGGTTGGCCGGGCTGGCCGGCGGGAGGCGCCGGGGGACCGGACTCGACGCCTGACGCCGCACGAGGACGGCGAGAGGAGCGTCGTTTCCGGCCCCCCGGCGCGGTGTCTGCCCCTTCGCGCTTGCTCACACCGGCTCCTTCACGCCTGCCAGGCAAAACTTGGTTCTGCCCCCCGTTTGGGCACAAGATTGCCAGGATTCTAGTCCCCATATAGGGACATCAAAGACATGTGCCCAACCTGAGATGAACCTGGCGTGACCGTCAGGATGTCGTCGGCGACGGCGCCATCCAGGTGTTGCACTGGTAGGTCTGGTTCTTCTCCCAGCCCTGCCTGAACCACCGGTTGTTGTTCGCCCGGGAGCCGTGGTCACGTGGATAACCGGGCTGGTCGCCCACCTGGCCGTAGAACCAGAACAGGCGGCTGCGGTCGGCCGGGCTGATCGGATAGGACGTGGCCACCGAGCGCATCCACATGCCGCCGAAGCAGGTGGCCTGGAGTTCCAGCCTTCTGCTGAGTGCCAGCTTCCCGCTCCTGTTGCCCGACTCCAGCGTCTGCGACCACCACGAGTTCATCAGGCCCGACAGGTTCTGCACGTGGTGCCCGTACTCGTGGGCCATCATGCTGATGATCCCGCCGTTCCACGAGATGATCTGGCCGTAGCCGCGGGCGTTGCCGTTGCCCCTCGCCATGGCCGAGGTGGACGCGTAGATCGTGCTGTTGCGCGGGCAGTAGTAGGGCACCATGCTGCCCGCCGACGGGTAGTCGCCGCAGGCGCCCCTGCCGCGCCCCGACGCGATCGCGTAGCCCGGCGGGCTGAAGTCGATGCCCTGCTCGCGCAGGATCGGGCCCCACGCGCGGTCCATGCACTTGCCGGTCTTCAGGATCAGCGCCTTCAGCTGGGCGTGGCTGAAGATGCTCACGTCGCCCGCCCGGCAGCCGACCCTGGGCAGCGCGCCCGCCCGGTAGAGCGTGTTGTTCTTCAGGGTCGTGTCGAGCCTGACCTGCCTGGGCGGGGTGACCGTGGTGTCCTGCGTCGCCGTCCTGGTGGGAGCCTGTGTCGGCCGCCGGGTCGGCTCCTCGGTCGCGTGGTCCGGCTCGCGCTCGCCCGGCCGCTCGTACGGGGTGTAGGTGGGGACGGCGACCGGCGTGGTGGTCTCGGACCGGGAGGAGTCCTTGAACACCACCGAGCCGATCACGATCAGCACGAATAGCGCCGCCGTCGAACCGAACACGGCCCCGAGGATCCCGGCCACCCCCATGCCGGACTTCCCGCGCCGCGGCGGCGGCCACTGCCCGTACTGCCCCTGCCCCGGCGGCATGGGCGGGGGAGGGGGTGGCGGCTGCTGCTGCCGGGGCGGCCAGCCCTGCGGTTGCGGGTGGGGCATCCCCTGGGGGCCCGGGTTGAAGGGCGGCTGCCCGTGCGGCGGGCCCTGCGGTGGCTGGGGGTAGGGGTGGCCGTGCGGCGGGCCCTGCGGTGGCTGCGGGTAGGGCTGCCCGTACGGCGGGCCCTGCGGTGGCCGCGGATAAGGATGCTGGTACGGCGGGCCCTGCGGTGGTGATGGGTAGGGGTGCTGGTAGGGCGGGTTCTGCGACTGCGGTGGCTGGGGCTGCCTCCGGCCCGGCGGCGGCCACGGGAGCGACGGTGGCCGCTGGGGCTGTCCGGGCCCCTGTGACGGGGGTGGATGCTGCCCGTTGCCTGTCACCCTGTCTCCCCCTCTGGTCGGTTGTCCGTAATGAGCGACTTGTACGGTCGCTCCCCGGACCTTTGCCAAATTTGGGGCAGAAGCATACTGATTTATCACCCGTCACGGATGTGACAGTGCTCGGTTACAGTCCGAAATCATTCGAGGTGATCTCCGCTATGTTCCCCACCGCGCGGCGGGCGTTGTCCTAGCTTCTTTGGCATGAACCTCCAGCAGCTCCGCTACGTGGTCGCGACTGCGGAGCACCGCACCATGACTGACGCGGCCAGGTCGCTCTACATCGCGCAGCCTGCGCTTTCGCGCGCGATCCGGGATCTGGAACGCGAGCTCGGCATGACGCTCTTCGCCCGATCGGGACGCGGTGTCGTGGTCACCGCACAGGGTCGCCGGGTGGTCAAGCTGGCGAGGGAGGCACTCGACGCCGTACGCGAGATCGAGGGCCTGGCCAACCACACCGGATCGGCGGAGGCGGAGCTGCGCATCGCCTCCACCCCCAGCCTCGAGCCCGGCCTCGCGGGGCGGCTGCTGCCCGCCTACGCCGCCGAGCATCCCGGGGTCCGCGTCCACATCGTGCGCTGCGAAGGCCGTGAGGCCGTGGTCAGC
Source organism: Nonomuraea sp. NPDC048916 (assembly GCF_040649575.1). Classification (NCBI taxonomy): domain Bacteria; kingdom Bacillati; phylum Actinomycetota; class Actinomycetes; order Streptosporangiales; family Streptosporangiaceae; genus Nonomuraea; species Nonomuraea sp. NPDC048916. Next base: position 85,746 of record NZ_JBEZFS010000016.1, on the reverse strand, counting down.
GCCATCAGGGAGCAGCGGGCCGATCTCGGGCTGACCGACCTGCCGGTGCCCACCGACCTCGTCACCCATCCGCTCGAACGCCAGGAGATCGTGCTGATCTCCCCTCCCGGCCTCGAACTGCCCAACCCCGTGCCCATGGGCCGGCTCGACGGCATGCGCCTGGCCCTGCCCGCCCGCGGCAGCGTCCGCCGCAGGGAGCTCGACGCGATGTTCGGCAAGTACGCCGTCAACCCCGTGGTCGTGCTCGAGACCGATGAACGCAACGGCTGGCTCAAGGCCGCCCGCAGCGGCCAGGCCTCCCTGCTGTGGTATCGCGGCATGGCCGAGCAGGCCGGCCGGGCCGGCCTCGTGGTGCGCTCGCTCGACCCGGCCGTGCGGCGCGTCATCGCCGTGGTGCACGCCCGCCGCCGCCTGCCGCTGATCGCCCAGGACTTCCTGGCCACCGCCGAGAAGGGCACCGCCGCCTGACGGCCGCGGCCTCGCCGCCCTTCCGATCGACGCTTCGCCGAGCGAAGCCGCGTGACCCCGATCCCAGGACGAAGCCCGCCATCGGCGCGCGCCCGCCCCGCCGCACCCAGTGCGGACGGCGCGGTACGCTCGCCGATGATGAGCACTTTGCGCCTGCGCGGCCGGGAGTTCGGCCCGGGGGAGCACGCCGTGATGGCCGTGGTCAACCGCACGCCCGACTCCTTCTACGACAAGGGCCGTACCTACGGCTTCGACGCCGCGATCGAGGCGGTGGACCGGGCCGTCGAGGGCGGCGCCGACATCGTCGACATCGGCGGCGTCAAGGCCGGTCCCGGCGACGAGGTCGACGCCCGCGAGGAGATCCGCAGGGTCGCCGACCTGGTTGAGGCCGTCCGCGAACGGCATCCCCGGCTGCTCGTCAGCGTCGACACCTGGCGCGCCGAGGTCGGCGAGGTGGTCGCCAGGGCCGGCGCCGACCTGCTCAACGACACCTGGGGCGGCGTCGACCCCGCCCTGGCCGAGGTGGCCGCCCGGCACGGCATCGGGCTGGTGTGCGCGCACGCGGGCCGGGTCCGGCCCCGCACCCGGCCGCACCGCATCGCCTACGCCGACGTGGTGGCCGACGTCATCTCCTACACCACCGCCCTGGCCGCCAAGGCCGTCGCCGCCGGGGTGGCGCGCGAGTCGATCCTCATCGACCCGGCGCACGACTTCGGCAAGAACACCTTCCACTCGCTGGAGGTCAGCCGCAGGCTCGGCGAGATGACCGCCACCGGCTGGCCGGTGCTGGTCGCCGTGTCCAACAAGGACTTCGTCGGCGAGACGCTCGGCGGCCTGCCGGTCGAGCGGCGGCACGCGGGCACGATCGCCACCCTGGCGATCTCGGCCCTGCTCGGGGCACGGGTCTTCCGCGTGCACGACGCCGCCTCGGCCAGGGCCGCGCTCGCCGAGCTGGCCCGCCTCACCTGACGCCTGAGCGGGCTCACCTGGCCACGGGCAGCCGCACCACCGCGCGCAGCCCGGGCCCGGCGTCCTCCAGGTGCACGGAGCCCCCGTGAGCCCGTACGGTCTCCCGCACGATCGCGAGGCCCAGCCCCGCGCCGCCCTCGTCGCGGCTGCGACCCGAGTCGAGCCGGGTGAACCGGTTGAACACCCGTTCCCGGTCGCCCTCCGGGATGCCCGGCCCGTCGTCGGTCACGGTCAGCACCCCGTCGGCGGTCAGCGCCACCTCCACCTTGGAGGAGGTGTGCCGCACGGCGTTGTCCACCAGGTTGGTCAGCACCTTGCTCAGGTCGAGCGCGTCGCCGCGGACCATCACCGGGTCGCACACGGTCAGCCTGGCCTCGCCGTAGCGGTCGGCGACCTGCCGCACCACCTCGTCGAGGTGGACCGGCTCGTTCCGGGCGGGCACGCCGCCGCGCTCGTCCAGGCGGGCCAGCGCGAGCAGGTCCTCGGCCAGCCGGGACAGCCGCATCGCGTCCTCCAGCACGCCCTCAGCGGTCTCCGGCCAGTCCTGCCCCTCCGGATGGCCGAGCGCCACCTCCAGCTGCAGCCGGATGCTCGCCAGCGGGCTGCGCAGCTCGTGCGCGGCGTCGGAGACCAGCGCGCGCTGGCGCTGCTCGGCCTCCTCCAGCCGGGCCAGCATGTCGTTGAGGGTGGTCGCCAGCCAGTGCACCTCGTCGCGCGACTCGGGCACCGGCAGCCTGCGCGACCTGGCCGTGTGGGTGATCTCCGCGGCGCCCCGGCGCAGCGCGGTGATCGGGCGCAACGTCCGGCCGATGATCAGCCAGCTGGCCACGGCCAGCAGCACGATCAGCAACGGCGTGCCGACGAACAACACCCGGGCGGCCGTGCCGAGACTGGTCTGGATCTCGCCCACCGGCCGGGCCGCGATCACGGTCTGCCCCCGGTCGGCGCTCAGCACCACCACCCGCAGCGGCCCCGGGATCGCGTAGGGCCGGCCGTCCACGAACGTCGCGCTGCCCTCGCGCAGCGCCCGCTCCCTGTCGCGGGCGCCGAGCAGGGGCACCAGCCGGTCGGCGCCGTAGGTGACGTGCGTGATGCGGCCCGCGGCGTCGATCACCTGCACGATCGTGCCGTCGTGGGTGGTGATCGGGCTGGTCAGCGTGCCCGAGTCGGCCTCCACCCGGACGGTCTGCGCCTGCTCGCGCGTCGAGTTGTCGACCGTGTCGATCAGGGTCCGGTCGAGCACGCTGAGCAGCACCGTCGCCGACACCGCCAGCGCCAGCGCCAGCACCGCGGCGGCCACCACGGTCAGCCTGAACCGCAGGCCCTGCCGCCGCCACCAGGTGTAGGGGGACTCAGCCACCGTCGCCGGCCAGCCGGTAGCCCGCGCCCCGCACGGTCTGCAGGGAGTTTCTGCCGAACGGGACGTCGATCTTGCGCCGCAGGTAGCCCACGTACACCTCGACCACGTTGGGGTCGGTGTCGAAGGTGTCCCAGACGTGCTCCAGGATCTCCACCTTCGACACGACCTCCTCGCGCCTGCGCAGCAGGTATTCGAGCAGCGCGAACTCGCGCGGCGTCAGCTCGATCGGGCTCTCGCCGCGCTGCACCCTGCGCCGCGCCGGGTCCAGCGACAGGTCGCCCGCCGCCAGCACGGCCGGCCGCCGTCCGGAGTCGCGCCGCAGCAGCGCGCGCAACCTGGCCACCAGCACCACATAGGAGAACGGCTTGGTCAGGTAGTCGTCGGCGCCCAGGTCGAGGCCGTCGGCCATGTCATACTCGCCGTCCTTGGCCGACAGCATGAGGATCGGCACCCAGTTCTCCTCGGCGCGCAGCTGCTTGCACACGTTGTAGCCGGACAGCCGGGGCAGCATGATGTCGAGCACCACCACGTCGTAGTCGCCGTGCCTGGCCTCGTGCAGCCCCTGCTCGCCGTCGTGGGCGAGGTCGACGGCGAAGCCCTCGGCCTGCAGCCCCCGCTGTAGCGCTGCCGCCATCCGCCTCTCGTCCTCGACGACAAGTACTCTCATGTCCCCGATCCTCCCGTTCCCGCCCTGAGACGACGCTGAGAAGGCTGAGAGGGATCTCAGACTGTCTCAGGCTCGCCTAAGGATGCATCACGCAGGCTCTGGTCATCGACATACCGTTAAGGAGTGAGATGCGAAGAGGCACGTTCGTGAGGTGGGGGATCCCGATCGCCGCCGCCGCCGTTATCGGAGCCGCGATCGGCGCGGGTCCCGTCATCGCCGCGGTCAGCGGCGATCCCGTGCTCCCCGAGCGTTCGGCGCAGCAGTTGCTCGCCGACGCAGTGGCCGCCGTCGAGAGGACCGGCGGCCCGCTGCCGATGTCCGGCACCGTCCGCCAGACCGCGTCACTCGGCCTGCCCGCGCTGCCGCAGATGGGCGGCGAGTCCCCGCTCGCCCTGCTGTCCGGCTCGCACGAAGTGAAGGTCTGGTACGGCGCGCATGACCGGCTCAGGGTGGCGATGCCGACCCAGATGAACGAGACCAACCTGATCGTCAACGGCGGCGAGGCCTGGTACTGGGACAGCGACAGCAACACCGCCACCAAGATCAAGGTGAAGGCGGGGGCCGGCCTGGCGCACGAGCCGGCCACGCCCGCGCCGTCCGACCTGACCCCGCAGGCCGCCGCGGCCCAGCTGCTGGCCAAGGCCGACGAGCACACCGCGATCGGCGTCGCCAACACCGCCGAGGTGGCGGGCCGTCCCGCCTACCAGCTGGTGCTGAGGCCGAAGGCCGAGGCCTCGCTGGTGCAGGAGGTGCGCCTGGCGCTCGACGGCGAGACCTACGTCCCGCTGCAGGTGCAGGTGTTCGCCAAGGGCTCGGCCGAGCCGGCCTTCCAGGTGGGCTTCACCCAGGTGACGTTCACCCCGCCCGCCGAGGAGAACTTCACCTTCACCCCGCCCGCCGGAGCCAAGGTCGAGGAGCGGACGCTCGGCGGCGAGGAGATCTCCGGCAAGGCCGAGAAGCACGCCGAGGAGGCCAGGGCGGCCGCCGAGGGGCTGAAGGTCGTCGGCGAGGGCTGGAGCAGCGTGGCGGTCGTCGAGGTGCCGGACGGCGCTCTGACGGGCCGGCCGTCCGGCGGCGAGTCCGCCGACGCCGAGGGCAGGGCGGTCCTGGACAACGTGCTCAAGTCCGCGACCCCGGTGAGCGGCGCGTGGGGCTCGGGCAAGCTGATCAAGACCAAGCTGGTCACCGTCCTGCTGACCGACGACGGCCGCCTGCTGGCTGGCGCGGTAACGCCGGAGGAGATCGTCAAGGTGGCGGGCACCAGGTGACCGTCGTCACGCACGAAGCGGGGGCGCCCTCCGGGGCGGCCCCGCCGCCCGCCGAGGCCGCCATCGTCACGCGCGGCCTGACCAAGCGCTTCCGCGGCGGCCAGGTCGCCGTCGACTCGCTCGACCTGGCCGTGCCCCGCGGCTCGGTCTTCGGCTTCCTCGGGCCCAACGGTTCGGGCAAGACCACGACCATCCGGATGCTGCTCGGCCTCGTCGCGCCCACCGCCGGCGAATACGCGCTGCTCGGCCTGCCCCTGGCCGACGCGCTGCCCAGGGTGGGGGCGCTGGTCGAGGGCCCCGCCTTCTACCCCTACCTGTCGGGCGAGGCCAACCTGCGCCGCTTCGACGCCGCCGACCCCACCGCCGTCGCCGGCACCGTCCGGCGGCGCGTCGGCGAGGCGCTCGACCGGGTCGGGCTCGGCGCCGCGGCGGGCAAACGCTACCGCAACTACTCGCTCGGCATGCGCCAGCGCCTGGCCATCGCCGCGGCCCTGCTCGGGCCGCGCGAGCTGCTCGTCCTCGACGAGCCGACCAACGGGCTCGACCCGCAGGGCACCCGCGAGGTGCGCGCGCTGGTCAAGGAGATCGCCGCCGACGGCACCACCGTCTTCGTCTCCTCACACCTGCTGGCCGAGGTCGAGCAGATGTGCACACATGCCGCGATCATGAGCACCGGCCGGCTGGTCGGGCACGGCACGATCGCCTCGCTCAGCGGCGGCCAGGTCACCCGGGTCAGGATCGTGACGCCCGACACGGCCGACGCCGCGCGGGTGCTCGCCACGCTCGGCCTGGCCGACGTGCGCGCCGCCGACGGCGAGGTCACCGCCGAGCTCGGCGGGCACGCGCCCGAGCGGATCAACGCGACGCTGGTCGGCGACGGCGTCGCCGTGCGGGGCCTCTCGGTCGTGCGGCCGAGCCTGGAGGACGTGTTCGTCGGACTGACGGGAGAGGGATTCGATGTCGACGGCTGAGACGCGGACTCGGAGGACCCCAGGGCTCGTGCCGGTGGCCGAGACCCTGCGCAGCACCGAGCGGCGGTCCCCCGAGCCGCCGCCGCGCGCCCTGCCACCGGAGCGCACACCCAGGGCGTTCTGGCGGCTGCTCGGCTCCGAGCTGAGCCTGACCTTCCGGCGCCCGCGCAACCTGGTGATGCTGGCGGTGCTGGCCTGCGTGCCCGCCATCATGGGGGTGGCGCTGCGCCTGGTCGCGGCCGACCCGGAGATGGGCGGCATCGTGACGTCCGTCGCGGGCAACAGCCTCATGCTGACGTTCGCCTCGCTGTCCTTCCTCGTCGTGTTGCTGATGCCGGTCGCGATCAGCATGGTGGCGGGAGACGCGATCGCGGGCGAGGCGGGCACCGGGACCCTGCGCTACCTGCTGGCCGCCCCCGCCGGGCGCACCCGGCTGCTGGCGGTCAAATACCTCAACGCGGTGCTGTTCTCCTTCGCCGTGACCGCCGTGGTGGCGCTGGCCGCGCTGGTGACGGGGCTGATCCTGTTCCCCGCCGGGCCGGTGACGCTGCTGTCGGGCACCACCGTCTCGATGGCCGAGGGGCTGCTGCGGATCCTCATCAGCGTCGGGTACGTCGGCGTCGGAATGGCCGCGCTGGCCGCCATCGCGCTGGCGCTGTCGACGTTCACCGAGGTGTCCATCGGGGCCGTCGCGGGCACCATGGTCGTCGTCATCGTCTCCCAGGTGCTGCGCGCCATTCCGCAGTTCGACGGACTGGCCGACTACCTCCTGCCGACTCATTGGCCGGGGTTCGACGCGGCGCTGCGCAGCCCCATCGACATCGACTCCATGACGCAGGGGCTGCTCACGTTCGGCGCCTACATCGTGCTGTTCGGCTCCGTGGCCTGGGCGCGCTTCTCCGGCAAGGACATCACCTCCTGACGGGCGCCCGGCCGGGTGCTGGACGTTTCCTCCCGACCTGTCCGGAAAGGGGGATTCCTTGCCACGAAACCGACGAGAGGCACGCACATGGGTACCGAGGACAAGTTCTCGAACAAGGCTGAGGAGCTCAAGGGCCGAGCCAAGGAGAACATCGGAGACATCACCGACGACGAGGAGCTTCAGGCCGAAGGCCGCGCCGAGCGGACCCAGGGCAACGTCAAGCAGGCGGGCGAGAAGGTCAAGGACGCCGGCAAGAAGATCAAGGACGCCTTCAAGAAGTAAGGACGGCACCGCGGACGGCGGCCCCCGCATGGGGTGTCCGCCGTCCGCGTGTCATGCCGGGCGTGTCGGGCCCGATGTGCCAGAGCGGGCAGGTCGGGCGGGATCAGGCCAAGGCCGGGCCCGATGTGCCAGACCGGGCGTGTCAGGCCAGGTCGGGCAGGCCCTGGTGTGTCAGGCCGAGCGGCGGCGCAGCGCCAGGCCGGCCACCACGAGGCCGATCGCGCCCAGCGCGAGGCCCGCGCCGCCCAGCAGACGGGCGATGCCGTCGGAGGAGGCCGAGGCCGTGGCCACCGGCGTCAGCTGGGGCGCCGCCACGTCGCCGGTGGCCGCGACGGCCGACGTGGCGCCCTCCTTGGCGGCGGGCGTGAGCTTGAGCAGCGGGGCGGGGTGGTCGACCTTGGCGCCGTCGGCCTTGGGCGCCTCGGACCAGTCGACGACCTCGCCGCCGGAATAGGTCTGCTTCGTCGGGAAGATCAGCTGGTCGACGCCCTCGGGCAGGCGGCCCATGGAGACCTCGAACTCCTGGAACTCACCCTTGCCGATCTTGCCGCCCTCCCAGACGATCTTGCTGACCGATTCGGTGAGCTCGCCGAACTCGGTCTTGACCGGCGAGGGCAGCTTGCTCTCGGTGACCTTGACGCTCCACCCCGGCACCGGCTTGACCGAGACGAACGCCAGCGGGTGGTCGGTGGGGAAGGTGACCTCGATCTTCACGGTCGAGGCGTCGTCGCGTTCGTTGGGCACCCGGAAGGCGACCTTGGTGAACCCGCCCTGCTCGGCGGCGCCCGGGTTGATGGTGACGTGGGCGAGCGCGGGCAGCGCGAGGCCGACGGTGACGGCGGTGGCGGCGGCGAGCACCGTCGCGGCACGGCGAAGGAAGGACATGGCGAATCTCCACTTGGGTGGTCGAGGGAAGTGACAGGTGTCAGGGATCAGGCGGGAAGTGGAGGACCACGCCTGGCGACGGAGTGCCGCAGTGCCGGATCGGGTGGGACGGCGCGCACGTGCACGATGACCGGCGCGGCCGGGCGTACCGAGGGGAGAGGCGGCGGCCACAGCAGGACGAGTGGGCGGCCCAGGCGGCGCAGCATCGCCCAGAGCGCGGCCTCGCCGCGCGCCAGCCACCAGCCGGTGAGGAGGGTGGCCGTCAGGTGGGCCACCAGCATGCCGACGTCGTTGCCGAAGCCCTGGCCATGGAGGTGGGCCGCGACGTAGCCGGTGCCGTCGCCGTCGCCGAAGAGCTCGTGCAGCCCCAGCTGCGCGCAGATCAGCGCGACGTTGATCACGGCGGGTGAGCGCTCCCGCCCGCCCAGCGTCAGGGCCGACGCGAACACCGTGCCGAGGCCGAGCCCCGCGACCTGCGGAGAGGGTGTGGAGCCGCCGCTCACCGCGTGTGCCAACGCGGCGAGCGTCACGCAGACAGCGGCGAAGACGGCCGTCCGCGCGAGCCTCAGGGGAAGTTCGGCGCGCATGAGTGTGCCACATGCTCTCACGCCGTCGCCTCCGAAGAGGCGGCTACCGTCAAGCTGCCCCAATACCTGGTTGATTTACGGCATTTGTCGCTAGGGTCGAGCCGACACGTCGACATGGGGTGAGAACGTTGCGGCATTTTGCTGGTCTGCTCATCGGGATCGTGGTCACGGCGGCCGTGGTGGGAGGCGGAGGATGGGCCGTCCAGCAGGCGCTGGGCAGCGCCCAGGCCGGCCCCGCGGGCGGTCAGAAGCTGTGGATCGCGCTCGGCGCGATGGCCGCGGTCGGCCTGGTGGTGGGCCTGGTGGTGGCGGGCCGCGTCTCGCCGCTGGCCACCTTCCTGCCCGCGATGGTGCTGCTGGCCTGGACGGTCGTCTACGCGCTCGACATGAACCGCGCCCTGTCCCTCGTCCCCGACCAGCCGTCGGTGAACCAGCTGATCAGGGACGCCGGATTCGGTGCCAAGACCCTGCTCACCACCGGGACGTTCGGACTGCTCGGCGTCGCCCTGTTCATCCCCGTGCTGATGCCCTCGCGCTGGGCGCGGCGGCATGACGACCTCGACGACGACTACGAGGAGAGCGCGCAGGGCGGCTACTACTGATCGCGCCCGCGCGTGTAGAGGGCGGTGACCACGTCTCGGCGTTGACCCGCCGCAGGAACTCCCGGATGCCGGGCCGGATCGGCTCGAAGCCGTCCCGCAGCGGCCGGCTCCGTGGGGGATGGTCTCGCGCCTCCGGAGGGTGATGGCACGGTGACCTGCCGTGCCCGGGCCCGCGCGCGGGCCTGCCGGTGGAGCCCTGGATTATGTGCCGCCCGGCGGGGCTCACGCAACGAGATGAACATCTGAAACCGGTACGCGAAACACGCCTGAAACATCCAGGTAAGCGATGAGATACATACTCATGAGTAGAGCGGCGTTCTTCGGGGAATGCATTCATCGGAGGACCGAGCATGCACATCGACAGGGACGTCACTCCGGACTATCCCCTCAGCTGGCAGGCGCGCGCGCTCACCGGGTTGATGCGCGGCACGCTGAAGCCGGTCTCGAGCCTGTTCATGCGTCACACGCTGGCGCTCGACTGTGCCTCCCGTCTGGGCGATCTCGTGCTGATGGTGCCGCACCACGCGCCCGAGCACGTGGGCATCGTGCCGCACAGCGCCGGCACGTGCGGTGGCGAGTGGGTGCGTGCCGGGCCGGAGCTCGACGAGACGAAGGTGCTGCTCTACTTCCACGGCGGCGGCTACTTCTTCTGTTCGCCGAGGACGCACCGGTCCATCACCTGGCGCCTGTCGGCGGTGGCCGGCCGGCCCGTGCTCGCCCTCGACTACCGGCAGGGCCCGATCCACAAGCTGGCCGACTCGCTGAGCGACGCGCTGGAGGCGTACACGTGCCTGCTGGAGCGCGGGCACGCCGCCCAGGACATCGTCCTGGCGGGCGACTCGGCGGGCGGGCACCTCACGCTGGCCGCGCTCCTGGCGCTGCGCGACCGCGGCGTGCCGCTGCCCTCGGCGGCCATCTGCCTGTCGCCCTGGACCGACCTGACCGACATTCCGCGCAGGGCCAACCGCTGGCAGGACCCCATGCTGCCGGCCAGCCGGGTGCGCTGGCTGGCGCGCCGCTGGACCTCGGGCCTCGACCCGCACGACCCGCTGGTGTCACCGGTGCTGGGCGACTTCACGGGGCTGCCGCCGCTGATGATCGTGACCGGCTCGACGGAGGTGCTGCGCGACGAGGCGCGCCGGGTGGCGCTGCGGGCCCGGCAGGCGGGGGTGCCGGTCAGGTACGAGGAGTGGCCGCGGATGCCGCACGTCTTCCCGATACTGGCGGACGTGCTTCCCGAGGCCCGTCACTCCTTCCGCCACATGTCCGACTTCCTCACCGCCGTCTCCGCCGGCTCGTCCCGCGGGGAGACGGCGGCCGCCTGACCGGGTTCGCGCCACACGGCGAACGCGCGATAGGTTAGGTATACCTAACTAATCGCGAGGAGCTGTGCGATGGCGGACAAGCCGAGAGATCACCATCGAGGTGTGGTGCTGCGCACCGAGCGGCTGACGCCGCACATGATCCGGGTGGTGGTCGGCGGTGACGGCCTGCGCGACTTCGCCACGCGCGGTCTCACCGACCACTACGTGAAGCTGGTGTTCCCGCACGAGGGGGTCGACTATCCGATGCCCTTCAGCGTCCAGAACGTGCGTGAGACCATGCCGCGCGAGGTCTGGCCCCGGCTGCGCACCTACACCGTGCGCGCCTGGGACGCCGAGGCGCTGGAGCTCACGATCGACTTCGTGTACCACGGCGACAAGGGCCTGGCCGGGCCCTGGGCCGCGCGGGCGGTCGCCGGCGACGAGGTGATGATGCTGGGGCCGGGAGGCGACTACGCGCCCGACCAGGGAGCGGCGTGGCACCTGCTGGCGGGCGACGAGAGCGCGCTCCCCGCCATCGCGGCCTCCGTCGAGGCGCTGCCCGAGGGAGCGTCGGCCTACGTGTTCGTGGAGGTGGACGGCCCCCGGGACGAGCTGAAGCTGGACGCCTCCAGCGACGTCCGGGTGGCCTGGCTCTACCGCAACGGCCGGCCGGTCGGCGACGCGCTGGTGGAGGCCGTGACCGGGCTGGCGTTCCCCGACGGTGACGTGCACGCCTTCGTGCACGGGGAGGCGGGCTTCGTGAAGCGGCTGCGGCGCCACCTGAGGGTCGAGCGCGGGGTGCCGATGGAGCGGCTGTCCATCTCCGGCTACTGGCGCGCCGGGGTCGACGACGAGGCCTGGCGCGCGGTCAAGAAGGACTGGAACCGCCAGGTCGAGGCCGAAGAGGCCGCCGCCCTCGGCTGACGGCGCTCGGCTGGCGGCGCTCGGCTGGCGGGCCGTTCCTCAGGCGAGGGAGGATCTTCCTCTACGCGATTCCGCTGCCGTTCATCGCCGTCACCCGCGGCTGGATCTTCCGTGAGGCGGGCCGCCGGCCATGGGCGATCTACGAACAACTCAAGACCGCCGACGCGATCACGCCGGGCGCGGGGGCGTCCGGTTCTCGGCTTTCGGGCCGCTCTTCGTGACGCCGGCAGTGCCCAACGTGATCGTTCTCGTACGGCACGCGAGGGGCGTAACACCACTTCAGACCGCTGCGCCACAGCCCTTACTTACCCTGGAGGAACGAACGCCTTACCTGCGATACCCCTTGTGAAGGTCATGCGGAAACGCCTGTCCGATGGGGCCACAGTGTGCTTTGCCGTGTCCCAGACAGGAGAGGCGAAACTCGGATGGCGCGTGGTTCGAGCGACATGCCTCCAGGGGTGAGGCCGCTGACGGTGGGCGACCCGGTGATCATCGGCCGATATCTTCTGCTCGGCCGGCTGGGCACCGGTGGCATGGGCGTGGTCTATCTGGCGGAGCACCCGCGGGGCGGTCTGGTCGCACTCAAGACGCCGCATGCCGTGCACCTCAAGGATCCCACGTTGCGCGCCCGTTTCGCCGAAGAAGTCGCTTTTTCCCGGCGGATCGTCCCGTTCTGCACCGCGGCGGTCGTCGAGGACGGCACCGACCGAGACCGCCCCTACCTGGTCAGCGAATACGTCCCGGGCCCGGCGCTGTCCCAGGTCGTGGTGGCTCGCGGGCCGCTCACCCCCGACCTGGCCTACGGGGTGGGGCTCGGGGTGGCGGCGGCGCTGGTGGCCGTGCACGACGCCGGGCTGGTGCACCGCGATCTCAAGCCGGGCAACGTGCTGCTGTCCACCGCGGGGCCGCGGGTCATCGACTTCGGCATCGCCCGCGACGTCGACACCACCGCCGCGCACACCCAGGCCGGCCAGGTCATGGGCAGCCCGGGCTGGGTGTCGCCCGAGCGGCTGACCGGAGGGCCGGCGGTGCCCGCGTCCGACGTGTTCGCGTGGGGCTGCCTGGTGGCGTTCGCCGCCACCGGCTGTCATCCGTTCGGCGGGGGTGAGCCCGACGTGCTGGCCCGCCGCATCATGGTCGAGGAGCCACGCGTCGAGGGCGTGCCCGCGCTGCTCCGGCCCGCGGTCGAGGCGGCGCTGGCCAAGGAGCCCGCCGACCGTCCCAGGGCGGCCGAGCTGTTGCGCGCGCTGCTGGCCGCGGGTGGCGTGGGCGATCCGTGGGACCTGCGCGAGGCCGTCGCGGGCGTGCTGGAGGAGATCTGGACCCCGGTGCCCTACCCGCCCGGCGCGGGCCGGGTGCGGCTGGCGCCACCGCCCGACGACCGGCGGCCCACCGCGCCCAAACGCGGGAGCAGGGCCAAGGGCGGGGCCAACCTGTCCCACGCCAGCTTCGCGGCGCTGGCCACGGTGTCGATCGCCGCGGTGACGGTGATCGCCGCGTCCGGCGGTGGCGGCGACGTGCGCATCGGCGGCGGCTCCCAGTTGCCCGACATCCCGGCGGCCGTCCAGTCGCACTCGCCGCGGGCCACGGCCGACTCGACGCTGCGACCACCGGCCACCTCCACCGGCGGCGTCCCGGCCAGCGCCGGCACCGAGACGCCCGCCACGCCCGCCACGCCCACGGTGTGGGTGACCCAGACCCGCACCCGCGGCCCGTCCACGGCCCTCGATCCCACGCCCGAGCGGCAGACCGGCTCACCGCCGCCCGAGACCAGAGACCCCGGCGGCCAGGGCGACGGCGACCCGTGCGCCAGCCCGGCGGCCAGGCGGCGCGCCAACGCGGCCAGGCGCGGCTGCCCGCAGCCCACCACGTCGATCACCACGATCCCGCAGGACGGGCCCGGCGAGTCACCGGGCCCCTCCTCCACCCCCTCGGTGCCGCAGACCCCCTCGGCCACGGCCACGGGCTCTTCCTGAGACTCGCGCGTCCCGGCCGGTGTGCTGGCGGTCCCCTCCCGGCACGTCCGATCTTCGGCCGGCTCAGGCGGGGAGGACGTCAAGGGATCTTCGTCAGGTCGACGACGCGGAGTTCGGCGCCGACGGTGCAGGCGAACAGCCGCTGCCGCTTGTCCGGGTAGCTCATCCGCAGGCCGTCGGGTGTCCAGGTCGTGGGGGTGGACGGCGTTCGCCTGCTCGAAGCCGGACCACGTCGTGACGAGCAGCGGGTGGTCGTCGACGCGCCTGATGTCGCGTACGGCCTTCCCGCCGGGGGGAGGGTGTGAAGGAAGGAGGCGTGAAGGACGCCTGGACAGGAAGAAAGGGCCGCGCCAGGCCGGGGGGAGCCGGCGCGGCCCTCCGTCGCCGGGGGAACCTACCCATGCCCTGGTGGTGGCCGGCGAGTCGGGAGTGTCAGTGAGCTGAGGTGAACTGCTCCTCTTCCGTGGAGCCCTTGAGCGCGGTCGTCGAGGAGTCGGGCGCGACGGCCGTGCTGATCAGGTCGAAGTAGCCGGTGCCGACCTCGCGCTGGTGGCGGGTGGCGGTGTAGCCGCGCGACTCGGCCGCGAACTCCGCCTCCTGCAGCTCGACGTAGGCGGTCATGCCGTCGGCGGCGTAGCCCTGGGCCAGGTCGAACATGGAGTAGTTCAGCGAGTGGAAGCCCGCCAGCGTGATGAACTGGAACTTGTACCCCATGTGCCCCAGTTCCTTCTGGAACTTGGCGATGGTGGAGTCGTCGAGGTGCTTCTTCCAGTTGAAGGACGGCGAGCAGTTGTAGGCGAGCATCTGGTCGGGGTACTCGGCCTTGATCGCCTCGGCGAACTCGCGGGCCACGTCGAGGTCCGGCGTGCCGGTCTCCATCCAGAGCAGCTCGGAGTGCGGCGCGTAGGCGAGGCCGCGCGCGATGCAGGCCTCGACGCCGTTGCGCACCCGGTAGAAGCCCTCGGCGGTGCGGTCGCCGGTGGTGAAGCGCTGGTCGCGGGGGTCCACGTCGCTGGTCAGGAGCGTCGCGGCCTGAGCGTCGGTCCGCGCGATGATCAGTGACGGGACGCCGGCCACGTCGGCGGCGAGCCGGGCGGCGTTGAGCGTCTTGATGTGCTGGCCGGTCGGGATCAGCACCTTGCCGCCCAGGTGGCCGCACTTCTTCTCGGAGGCCAGCTGGTCCTCCCAGTGCACGCCCGCCGCGCCGGCGGCGATCATGCCCTTCATCAGCTCGAAGGCGTTCAGCACACCGCCGAATCCGGCCTCGGCGTCGGCCACGATCGGCGCCAGCCACTGCCGGGACTCGCCCTCGGACCAGCTGATCTGGTCGGCGCGGAGCAACGCGTTGTTGATCCGGCGGACCACGGCGGGGACCGAGTTGGCCGGGTACAGGCTCTGGTCGGGGTAGGTCTGGCCGCCCAGGTTGGCATCGGCGGCGACCTGCCAGCCGGACAGGTAGATGGCCTGGAGGCCGGCCTTCACCTGCTGCACCGCCTGGTTGCCGGTCAGCGCGCCCAGCGCGTGCACGTAGTCCTCGGTGTGCAGGAGTTGCCACAGACGTTCGGCGCCGAGCCTGGCCAGGGTGTGCTCCTCCTGGACGCTGCCCCGCAACCGGACCACGTCTTCGGCGCTGTAGGTGCGCTCGATGCCCTCCCAGCGAGGGTCGTTGTCCCATTCGTTCTGCAGCTGCTCAGCAGCTCCCTTGAGGCGATCGTCCATGTTTCTACTCCTTTGTCGTCCCCTGGGGCTTGTGCCGAGTCTGTGCCCGGAGAGGGGGCGACCAACAGTGGTGAGGGTGTAGAAGAAACGCAAAACTTCTTCTCAGGGCAAGACTCATCGGTATTCAGTGGAGAAGAAAACGAGAGTTTTCCCGATGGACTAGACCATTCATGTGACACGGCCCGCGCGGATGGGCGCCCTCTGTCGTGTCCGTGTCGCCGCCCGGAGGTGGAGGCGGACATCTGGAAAATAGTCAGAATTTCCGACTAAGATGCCCGCATGGCGTCCTTGCTAGGAGAAGAACCGCTGTCTTTGACGCAGGAGCTCGATCTCATCGCGTTTGGGCAGCGCCTTCGCCACCTGCGCAAACAGCGCGGCCTGACCCTTTCCGACCTGGGCACCCGCGTCAGCCGCGCGCCCAGCCAGCTGTCGCTGCTCGAGAACGGCAAGCGCGAGCCGAAGCTGTCGCTGCTCAAGTCGCTGGCCGGCGCCCTGGGCGTGCCCGTCGAGGAGCTGCTGCGCCGTCAGCCGCCCAACCGGCGCGCCCAGCTCGAGATCGCGCTGGAGGAGGCGCAGCGCGATCCCATCTACGCGGCGCTCGGCCTGCCCCGGCTCAAGGTCTCCGCGCGAGTGCCGAACGACGTTCTCGAACACCTCCTCGGCCTGTACGGCGAGCTGCGCGCGAGACAGGCCAGGGGCACCGCCACCCCCGAAGAGGCCAGGGCCGCCAACGCCGAGCTGCGGCGCATGCAGCGCGAAGTGGGCAACTACTTCCCCGAGATCGAGAAGGCCGCGGCCGAGGCGCTCAACTCCGTCGGCTACCGCACCGGCGCCCTGTCTCAGAGCACGATCCAGAGCCTCGTCACCCACTTCGGTTACACCGTGCACACCGCGCAGGATCTGCCACGATCGGTCCGTTCCATCACCGACCTGCGCAACCGCCGCATCTACGTCAAACACGAGCAGCTCGGCATGCACACCCCGCGCACGATCCTGCTGCAGACCCTGGGCCACCTCGCGCTCGGCCACGACAAGCCGCGCGACTTCGCCGACTTCCTGCGCCAGCGGACCGAGGCCAACTACTTCGCCGCCGCCGTGCTCGTCCCCGAGAAGGCCGCGGCGCTCTACCTGCGGGAGGCCAAGGCCGACCGGGCGCTGTCGGTGGAGGACCTGCGCGACGTGTTCGCCGTCTCCTACGAGATGGCCGCCCACCGCTTCACCAACCTGGCCACCCACCACCTCGACCTGGTCTGCCACTTCGTCCGCAACGACGCCGGCGGCATCATCTACAAGGCCTACGAGAACGACGGCATCGTCTTCCCCGCCGACGAGCAGGGCGCGATCGAGGGTCAGCGGATGTGCCTGCAGTGGTCGGGCCGGCAGGTGTTCGCCTCGCCCGACCGCTTCTCCGTCTTCTACCAGTACTCCGACTCGCCCACCGGCACGTACTTCTGCGTCGCGCACGTCGATCCCTCGCGTGAGCGGGACTTCGCGATCACGCTGGGCGTGCCGTTCAAGGAGTCGCGCTGGTTCCGCGGGCGCGAGACCACCCATCGCACCAAGTCCAACTGCCCCAACGGCGACTGCTGCCGCCGTCCGCCCACCGAACTGGCCGAACGCTGGGAGGGCTACGCCTGGCCGTCGGCCCGGGGCAACTCCCACGTGCTGGCCGCGCTGCCGCCCGGCTCGTTCCCCGGCGTGGACGAGGCCGACGTCTACACCTTCCTCGAACGGCACGCGGTGACGAGCTGATCGGGACCACACCCTAAGCTTTGGGACGTGGCGTCGAAGGGGGAGGGGTGCGTGCTGCCCGAAGTGCGTGCCTGGTTGCGTCACCGCACCTCGTCGGCCGCCGACTGGCCGATCGGCGCGCTGGCCGAGGCCAAGGGTGACACCTCGATCAGTGTCGTCCTGCCGGCCCGCGACGAGCGCGAGACCGTGGCCGAGATCGTCGGGGTGATCCGGCGGGAGCTGTCGGGGCTCGTCGACGAGATCGTGGTGATCGACTCGCGCTCCACCGACGACACCGCCGTGGTGGCCGCCCGGGCGGGGGCGCGGGTGCACGCCCAGGACGACATCCTGCCGCACCTCAAGCCGCTCGACGGCAAGGGCGAGGCGCTGTGGAAGTCGCTGGCCGTCACCTCGGGCGACATCCTGGCGTTCGTCGACGCCGACATCCGTGACTTCCGCGCCTCCCTGGTGACCGGGCTGCTCGGGCCGCTGCTGGCCGATCCGGGAGTCGCGTACGTCAAGGGGTGCTATGACCGCCCGCTGGGCGGCGTCCCCAACGGCGGCGGGCGTGTCACGGAGCTGGTCGCCCGGCCGCTGATCAACCTGCACTGGCCCGAGCTGGCCGGGTTCGTCCAGCCGCTGGCGGGCGAGTACGCCGGGCGCCGCTCCGCGCTCGAACGGGTGCCGTTCGTCACCGGCTACGGAGTGGAGATCGGGCTGCTGATCGACCTGCTGGACCTGGTCGGGCTCGACGGGCTGGCCCAGGTCGACCTGGGCTCGCGCGCGCACTCGCCGCAGTCCACGGAGGCTCTGGGCGGGATGGCGGCGCAGATCATGCTCGCGGCGTGGTCCCGGCTGGAGCGGCAGGGGAAGATCCAGGCGTTCCAGGATCCCGCCGTACGGCTCGCGCAGTTCCGCCGGAAGGACGGCGGCCACGACGTGGTGACCAGAGACGTCTCCATCGCCGAACGCCCGCCGATGGCCACCGTGACCTCCTGACACCCCCGCGGCTTCCGGTGGTGGCTACCCATCGGTAAGTTATTGCCCAGGTAACGCTCACCGCGTCGGTGGGTGTGACTTCGGGGTGCGCCCGGGCGATCGCCCACGGGCTGAAACGGATATATCAGGGAGCGCGGGCATGAGCGGCTTTTGTCCGGAACTCAGCGGTGACGTGAGCGAGGTGCGCGACTGGGTGCACGCGTTCGCCCGCGATGTGGTCCGCCCCGCCGGGGCCGAATGGGACGAGCGCGAGGAGACCCCCTGGCCCGTCATCCAGGAGGCCGCCAAGATCGGCCTCTACTCCCTCGACTTCTTCGCCACCCAGTGGTTCGAGGAGAGCGGGCTGGCTCTGCCCGTGGCGTTCGAGGAGATCTTCTGGGGCGACGCCGGCATCGGCCTGTCCATCGTCGGCACCGGCCTGGCCGCCGCCGCGCTCTCGGCCAACGGCACGCCGGAGCAGATGGGCGAATGGCTGCCGCAGATGTTCGGCACGGAGAACGACGTCAAACTGGGCGCCTTCTGCGCCTCCGAGCCGGACGCCGGATCCGACGTCGGCTCCATCCGCACCCGCGCCGTCCCCGACGGCGGCGACTGGATCATCAACGGCGTCAAGACCTGGGCCACCAACGGCGGCATCGCCGACGTCCACCTCGTCGTCGCCTCCGTCGACCCCGCCCTCGGCACCCGGGGCCAGGCGACCTTCGTCATCCCGCCCGGCACCCCCGGGCTGTCGATGGGCCAGAAGTTCAGGAAACACGGCATCCGCGCCTCGCACACCGCCGAGGTCGTCCTGGACAACGTCCGCGTGCCCGGCTCCTGCCTGCTCGGCGGCCAGGACAAACTCGACGCCCGGCTCGCCAAGGCCCGCAACGGCGAACGCGCCGGAGCCCAGGGCGCCCTGCGCACCTTCGAGACCACCCGCCCCGTGGTGGCCGCGATGGCCGTCGGCATCGCCCGCGCCGCCTACGAGTACGCCCGTGACTACGCCTGCGAACGGGAACAGTTCGGCCGCAAGATCGGCGAGAACCAGGCCATCGCCTTCCTGCTGGCCGAGATGGCCACCCGGGTGGACATGGCCCGCCTGCTGACCTGGCGCGCCGCCTGGATGGCCAGGAACGGCCGGCGGTTCGAGCAGGCCGAGGGGTCGATGTCCAAGCTGGTGGCGGGAGAGACGGCGGTCTGGGTGACCGAGCAGGCCATCCAGATCCTGGGCGGCGCCGGCTACACCCGGGACCATCCGGTCGAACGCTTCCACCGCGACGCCAAGATCTACACCATCTTCGAGGGCACGTCGGAGATCCAGCGGCTGATCATCGGCCGCGCCGTCACCGGCCTGCCCGTTCGCTGAACGCGCCCGCGCTCGGCTGCCGGCCCTGAAGGACGTCCAGAGCACTGTTCCGTCAGGGCCCCGCGCCGGTACCGCGCGAAGATCGATCGCGCCTGCCGGCAGCCGGGCTCGTTGACCGCCCGGAAGAGAACGGACGAGGCAGGCCCTCCCGTGAGCCGGTAACGTCGAGTTGGTCCCTTGTGATCACGGGAGTGCTGTGCGGTGCCGCTTGCGACCGAGGACCTGGACAAGCAGTCCATCATGGAGATCGCCGTCGACGCCCGCCGACGGCGGGTACACCCACAACCCGCCGCACCACGGCGTCGTGCTCGCCCTGACAAGGCCAGCGGCGGACGCCCAACGGCGCGCTGGACGAACTACCTGTTTTTGAAGCTAGTAATTCAATTTACGGTAGCTCTGGGCGTCATTGCCAGTGCGGGCCTGAGGCTGGTGACGTCCCACGATCGTCTCGGCTCACCTGGCCGCGTCGCTCCTCGAGGAGGGCTCGCGGTGACCGGGTCTGGATCCAGGTCGCCTTGGGGACGGTGTATTCACCGATGGCGTGCAGGGACTTGTCGCGCGCGGTGCCGGATTGTTTCAGTCCGCCCCACGGCACCAGCCGGTCGCTGCAGCGACCCCGCACCAGATGTCAGGCAGGCCTGGGGGCGTTCCTCGGGTTTCCCTCCGTGCATCCCGTCGGCAGCGGGCTCGTTGATCAGCTGGAGGGAACGGGGGGCGTCTGTGAGCTCGACCTGGTGCGCCACGATCGACGGACGCATCGTCCGAGTGGAGCCCGCGTGCCCGTCCCGTTGACTTAGGGCCTGTAGGGAGTTCGGATCTTGAGTGGCGCGCGGCCATGGCGGGCTCAGATCGATTGCCATAGACAGCGTGAAACGGCACCTGTGATCGAGGTGAGCAGCGTGGCCGGCGGCATGCCGTAGGCACCCGGAGGGCGAGCCAGGCGAGTGCGGCCGGCGACGATGCGACCGGCTCTGTGCGGCGGTGCGGTGCCCGGGTCGGCGGCGCTGAACTTCGCCATCTGGCAGCTCAACTGAGGTCCCCGGCGGGCGGCGGTGTCGAGGAGGCCGACCACCGGTCACGCTCCGCCCGGCTCAGCGGCACGCTCCCACATGGACCTCATCTCGGCGAAGCCCTGCTCCATGATCCCCACCATGGCCTCCCTGGCCCGCTCGCCGTCCCCCCGCTGGAGCGCCTGGGCCACGTCGATGTGGAGCTGCAGCGCCTGCTCGTGCGGGTAGTGGGGCATCAGGTGGTAGTGGTGACGGCCGGCGAGCACCTCGGCGACGATCAGTTGCAGCTTGGCGAACATCTCGTTGCCGGACGCGACCAGCACCCGCCGGTGGAAGTCGATGTCCAGGCTGAGGAAGCGCGCCTCGTCGCCGGCCTTCCCCGCGGCCCACATCTTGGCGGCGAGCCCCACCAGCTCGCTCGCCTCGTCGCCGTCGATCCGCTCGGCGGCCAGCCAGGCGGCGTGTGGTTCGATCGCGGTCCGCAATTCGGTGATCGAGCGCATCTGCGCCATCCGCCCTTTCGAGGCGAGCCGCCAGCGGATCACCTGCGGATCGAAGACGCTCCACGCCCCGGCGGGCTGGATCATGATCCCGACTCGGCGCCGGGTCTCGATGAGACCCATCGACGCGAGCACCCGCAGCACCTCGCGGATCACCGAGCGGGAGACCTGGTAGCGGTCGACCAGGTCCTCGATGCTCAGGACGAAGCCGACGGCCATGTCGCCGTTGCAGATGGCGGTGCCGAGATGGTCGAGGACCTGTGCGTGCAGTCCGGCCTCGGCAAGGGACTGCTGGGTGGGCGCGCCCCCTGGGGAGGACTGATTCACGTCGCAAAGCATATCAGTCCCCATCAGGACTTGAATAAATCATCTTTATTGGCCTAGCATCCCGGCACTAAACAGATGTTTAAGAGTGTGTGGCGCCCTTCCGGGGGGCGGCGGCCATGCCAGAAAGGCGAGATGACGTGCGACGTCGATCGATAATCGGTACATCTCTGGCCGTGGCTGTCGCCATGAGCCTGTCCGCCTGCGGCGGAGGCGACGGTGGCGGCGGCGCGAGCGACAAGGTCCGGGTCACCCTGGCCAACCACGTGTGGACGGAGAACGTCGTGCAGGCGCTGCCCGAGTTCGAGCAGCAGACCGGGCTCAAGGTCGAGATCAACCAGCTCGGCGAGGACCAGCTCTCCGACCAGTACAACGTCAAGCTCAACGCCGGCTCGGCCGACATCGACGTGATGATGTACCGCCCCCTGCAGGAGGGCAAGCTCTTCGCCAGGAACAAGTACCTGGCCGACCTCTCGGAGCAGGTGAAGTCCGAGAGCTGGGACTTCAGCGACTTCCAGGCCGGCCCGGTGCAAACCACCACGTACGAGAGCAAGCCGGTCGGTATCCCGATCATCACCGAGCAGGAGGTCCTCTACTACCGCAAGGACCTGCTCGAGAAGGCCGGCCTGAGCGCCCCGCCCAAGACCCTCGACGAGCTGAAGGCCGCCGCCGCCAAGATCAAGGAGGTCGAGCCGGACGTCGCCGGCTTCGTCGCCCGTACCGGCAAGTCCGCGGCGGTCACCCAGTTCTCCAGCTTCCTCTACAGCTTCGGCGGCGACTTCGTCGACGAGAGCGGCAAGTCCGCGGTCAACAGCGACGCGGCCAAGCAGGCGTACGCCTACTACGGCGGGCTGATCAAGGACTACGGCCCCGCGAACGTCAGCACCGACATGGGCTGGCCCGAGGCGATGGCGATCTTCACCCAGGGCAAGGCCGCCTTCTACACCGAGGCGAACTCGCTCTACAAGAACGCAACCGACGCGGACAAGTCCAAGGTCTCGGACCAGGTCGGCTTCGCGCCGTTCCCGGCCGGCCCGGCCGGCTCCAAGCCGTACAACATCCCGTCGTGGGCGCTGGGCATCAACGCCGCCTCAGAGAACACGGAGAACGCCTGGAAGTTCATCGAGTGGGCCACCAGCAAGGAGCAGACCCTCGCGCAGCAGAAGTCCGGCGTGCCGGGCGCCCGCACCTCCGTCTGGTCCGACCCTGAGGGCATCTCGACCTTCCCGGAAGACCTGGCCAAGGCCATCTCGGCCAGCACCGAGAACGGGGTGGGCCATGACCGGCCGCTGGTGGTGAAGGTCGCCGAGGCCCGCGAGATCGTCGGCCAGCCGATCGTCGACGCGATCACCGGCAAGGACGCCGCGGCCTCCGCCGAGGCGGCCCACACCGCGTTCCAGCAGTTCCTGGACGCCGAGTAAAGCGGCACGCGCGGGTGGCGGGCCGGGCGCCCGCCACCCGCTCATCCCTGGAGACCTCATGGCAACGATCACCACCGAAGCCCCGCGGGGCGCCCCAGGCACCCCAGGCTGGGTGCGCTGGGTCAACGATCACCGCAAATGGCTGTTCGCCGCGCCCGCGATGACCTTCGTCGCCGCGCTGCTCGTGTTCCCCCTGGCCTGGACCGGCTACCTCAGCCTGACCGACGCCGAGGGATCCGTCCGCGCCGAGAGCGAGTTCGTGGGCTTCCAGAACTACCTCGACGTGCTCACGGACACCACCCGGTTCTGGCCCGCCGTCGGGCGGACCGCCACGTTCACCGGCGTCGCGCTGCTGTTCGAGATGGTCCTCGGGATGGCGATCGCGCTGCTGCTCTGGCGGCCGTTCAAGGGGCAGAAGTGGGTACGGGTCGCGATCCTGCTGCCGCTCGTCGCCACCCCGGTCGCGGTCGGCATGATGTGGCGGCTCATCTTCGACCCCAACATCGGCATGGCCAACCAGGTCCTCGGCTGGTTCGGCATCGGGCCGCAGCCGTGGCTCGCCGGTGAGCACACCGCCCTGCCCACCACGATCTTCATCGACGTGTGGCAGTGGACGCCGATGGTGGTGCTGATCCTGCTCGCCGGGCTCACCTCGCTGTCGGAGGAGCCGCAGGAGGCGGCGCGGATCGACGGCGCCAGCACCTGGCAGCGGTTCCGGCACGTCACCCTGCCGCTGCTGATGCCCACGGTGACCGTGGCGATCCTGCTGCGCGGCATCGACGCGCTGAAGACCTTCGACATCCTCTACGCCACCAAGGGCCGCGGCGGCGGTTCGTTCCACGAGGTGGAGACCCTGAACGTGTACGCCTATGGCCTCAGCTTCGACTACAACAAGTACGGCGTCTCGTCCACCGTCCTCATCCTCTTCTTCCTGATCATCATCGGGGCCATGTGGGCCCTGACCGTCCGGCGCAAGGAGGCACGGCGATGAGGCCCAGTCTCGCTTACCGGGTGTTCCGGGTGGTGGCGCTCACCGTCGTGGTGCTCACCTTGATCGCGCCGCTGGTCTGGATGGTCGCCGCGTCGTTGAAGACCAACGTCGACATCTACGACTCGGGCAAGGCCCTGGTCTTCTCGCCCACCCTGGACAACTACGGCAAGGTGCTCCAGCAGGCGAACTACGTCACGTTCATCGTCAACAGCCTCTGGGTGGCGTTCGCGGCCACCGTGGCGTCGCTGATCCTCGGGCTGCCGGCCGCATACTCGATGAGCCGGTTCAACATGCGGAAGTCCGCGCTGGTGGTGCTGATGGCCCGGATCATCCCCGGCGTCTCGCTCCTGGTGCCCTGGTACTACGTCTTCTCCAACCTGCGGATGGTCGGCGGATACGAGGTGCTGATCATCAGCCACATGTTCGTCTCGCTGCCGCTGGTGGTCTACATCATGATGGGCTACTTCGACAGCCTGCCCACGGAGCTGGAGGAGGCGGCGCTGGTCGACGGGCTGACCCACGTCGGCGCGTTCCGCCGCATCACGCTGCCGCTGTCCGTGCCGGGCATCGCCACCGCCGGGATCCTGTCCTTCATCTTCTCCTGGAACAACTTCATGTTCGCGCTCGTGCTGTCCGACGCCGGCACCAAGACGCTGCCCGTGGCGATCTTCGACTTCGTCGGTTACGCCAGCATCGACTGGGGAGGCCTGATGGCCGCGACCACCGTGGTCACTCTGCCGATCATGGTGATCGCCCTGTTCGTGCAGAAGTACGTGGTCTCCGGTCTCACCGCCGGCGCGACGAAGGGCTGACCGGATGACCATCATCGCCCGCGTCGAGACGTTCCTCGTCGCCCCCCGCTGGCTCTTCGTCCGGGTGGAGACCGTCTCCGGGATCGCCGGCTGGGGCGAGGCCACCTGCGAGGGACGCTCCGAGACCGTCCGCGCCGCCGTGGACCAGCTCGCCGAGCTGATGATCGGCCGGGACGCGCTGCGCATCGAGGACCACTGGCAGGTGCTGACCAAGGGATCGTTCTACCGGGGCGGCCCGATCCTGGCGAGCGCCGTGGCGGGCCTCGACCAGGCGCTCTGGGACATCGCCGGCAAGCACTTCGGCGCCCCCGTGCACCAGCTGCTTGGCGGCCCGGTCCGGGACCGGATCCGAGTGTACGGCTGGGTCGGCGGCGACGAGCCCGGCGAGGTGCGCGACCACGTCGCCGCCCAGGTCGAGGCCGGGCTCACCGCGGTGAAGATGAACGCCTCCGGGAGGATGAGCCCGGTCGCGTCGGTCGCCGAGCTGGACGGCGTGGTCGCCCGGGTGGCCGCCGCCCGCGAGGTGCTCGGCGACGGCCGCGACGTCGCCGTCGACCTGCACGGGCGGTTCACCCTCGCCAACGCCCGCCGGGTGGCGCCGCTGCTGGAGCCGTACCGGCCGCTGTTCCTGGAGGAGCCGGTCGTACCGGAGAACTCCCACCTCATCGGCGAGTTCGTCCGCTCGACCACCATCCCGGTGTCGACTGGGGAGCGGCTCTACAGCCGGCAGGAGTTCCTGCCCGTCCTCCAGGCCGGCATCGCGGTCGCCCAGCCGGACCTCTCGCACGCCGGCGGCATCACCGAGGTACGCAAGATCGCGGCGCTCGCCGAGGTGTACGACGTGCAGCTCGCCCCGCACTGCCCGCTCGGCCCGATCGCCCTGGCGGCCTGCCTGCAGGTCGGTTTCGCCACGCCCAACTACCTGATCCAGGAGCAGAGCCTCGGCATCCACTACAACCTCGGCGCCGACGTGCTCGACTACTGCCTGGACAAGACCCCGCTGACCTTCGTGGACGGACACGTCGAGCGGCTCACCGCGCCCGGACTGGGCATCGAGGTGGACGAGCGGGCGGTCCGTTCCGCCGGTGAGAGAGGACACGCCTGGCGCAGCCCCGTCTGGCGGCACCGGGACGGCTCCTACGCGGAATGGTGACCATGACACCCGACTTCATCGGCGTCCTCGCCGCCACCAGGCTCCTGGCGGTCATCCGCGGCGGCGGCGCCGGCGTCGCCGCCGCCGCCGGCGCCGCGCTGCTCGACGAGGGCGTCCGCGTCCTGGAGGTGTCCCTGACCACCCCAGGCGCGCTCGACGCCATCGCCGCGATCCGGGCCGCCGCCCCGGCCGGCTCGCTGGTCGGCGCCGGCACCGTGCTCACCGAGGCCGACGTCGCGGACGTGGCGGCGGCCGGCGCGCAGTTTGTCGTCACCCCCGCCGTCGTCGAGTCCGTCGGCGCGGCGGCCCGGCGGGGGCTCCCGGTCGCCGCCGGCGCGCTCACCCCGACCGAGGCGTACACCGCGGTCCGGATGGGCGCCGCCGCGGTGAAGCTCTTCCCCGCCTCGCTGGGCGGCCCGGCGTACCTGAAGGCGCTGCGGCAGCCGTTCCCGCACCTCCCGTTCGTCGCGGTCGGCGGTGTGGGCCTGGCCGAGCTGCCCGGCTACCTCGCCGCCGGCGCGATCGCCGCCGGCGTCGGGGGGCCGCTGGTCGGCGACGCGGCGTCCGGCGGCGACCTGGACGCCCTGCGGGAGCGGGCCCGCGCCTTCCTGGCCGCCCTGGCCGTGACGTCATAGCCCGCACGCTCCGTCGAGAAAGGCACCACGTGAAGATCACCGCTGCGGACGTCATCGTCACCAGCCCCGACCGCAACTTCGTCACTCTCAAGATCACGACGGATGACGGGATCACCGGGCTGGGTGACGGCACGCTCAACGGGCGGGAGCTGCCGGTCGCGTCGTACCTGGCCGACCACGTCGTCCCGCTGTTGATCGGACGGGACCCGCACCGCATCGAGGACACCTGGCAGTTCCTCTACCGCTCGGCGTACTGGCGGCGGGGGCCCGTCACCATGGCCGCCATCGCGGCCGTCGACGTGGCGCTCTGGGACATCAAGGCCAAGGCCGCGGGGATGCCGCTCTACCAGCTGCTCGGCGGCGCCTCTCGGAACGAGATCATGGCCTACGGGCATGCCTCCGGCCGTGACCTGCCCGAGCTGTTCGACTCGATCCGCCAGCACCTGGAGATGGGATATCGGTCGATCCGGGTGCAGACCTCCGTGCCGGGCGTCAACGCCGTGTACGGCGTCGCCGCCCAGGCCGGCGTCGGCGGCAGGCGGTACGACTACGAGCCGGCCCAGCGCACCCCGCTGCCCGCCGAGGAGGACTGGGACACCCGCGCCTACCTGCGCCACCTGCCCGGCGTCTTCGAGGCGGTGCGCAACGAGTTCGGCCCCGAGCTGCCGCTGCTGCACGACGGGCACCACCGGATGACCCCCATCCAGGCGGCCAAGCTCGGCAAGGAGCTCGAACCGTATGACCTGTTCTGGCTGGAGGACTGCACCCCGGCGGAGAACCAGGAGGCGCTGCGCCTGGTCCGCCGGCACACCACCACCCCGCTGGCCATCGGCGAGGTGTTCAACACCGTGTGGGACTACCAGACCCTGATCAGCGAGCAGCTCATCGACTACGTCCGCTCCGCCGTCACCCACACCGGCGGGATCACGGCCATGCGGAAGCTCCTCGACTACGCCGCCCAGTACCAGATCAAGTCCGGCATCCACGGCCCGACCGACATCTCACCCGTCGGCATGGCCGCCGCCCTCCACCTGGACCTGGCGATCCACAACTTCGGCATCCAGGAATACATGCGGCACGGCCCGGCGACCGACGAGGTGTTCCGGCAGTCGTTCACCTTCACCGACGGCTACCTGCACCCCGGCGAGCTGCCCGGCCTCGGCGTCGAGCTCGACGAGGAGGCCGCGGCGCGCTTCCCCTACCAGCCGGCCTACCTGCCGTTCAGCCGGCTCAAGGACGGCACCGTCCATGACTGGTGACCGGCCGCCCGCCCGGCACATCGTGGTGATGGGCGTGTCGGGCGTGGGCAAGACGACCGTGGCCCACGCGATCAGCGAGCTGAGCGGGCTGCGATTCGCCGAGGCGGACGACTTCCACACGGAGGAGAACGTGGCGCGGATGCGCGCCGGCATCCCGCTGGACGACGCGGACCGCTGGCCGTGGCTGCGCGACCTGGCCTCCTGGATGGCGGCCCGGCACGCCGAGGGCGTCTCCACGGTCCTGGCCTGCTCGGCGCTCAAGCGCTCCTACCGGGACGTCCTGAGACAGGGCCCGCCGGACGTGGAGTTCGTCCACCTCGACGGCGCGTCGGAGCTGATCCGGGACCGGTTGACCCGCCGCACCGGCCACTACATGTCGGCCGGCCTCCTCGACTCGCAGCAGGCCATCCTGGAACCCCTCGGCCCGGACGAGTCCGGGATCGTGCTGTCGGCGGAGCCGCCGCCGGACGAGCTGGCGATGGCGGTGATGACCCGCCTCGGCCTGCCCTCGGCCCCGCCTTCGATCGGCCCGGCGGGCGACGCGCCCGGGTAGACCGCCCGCGGGTTTGTCATGACCGTGCGTCATCGTTCTTGTCGCTCGGCCAGTTCGAGGAGGCGAGAGCGCAGTCATTGGTGACCGGGGTCGCCGTCGGTGCGTTTGGTCCAGACCATGATCTCGGTGATCGGCTGCAGCTGGGGGATCGGGGGAGGGAGCAGTCGCAGGCCGGCGATCTCGCCGATTCTCGGTGTCATTCCAATCCGATGGCGGCAAGCGTGCGGGCTACCTCTACCTGCCGCCGGGCGCTCCAGCCGGTGGACGGTCCGCGGGCGTGGTGCTGTGTGGCGGCTTCGGCAGCACGATGGACCGGCTTTTACCGCATGCGGCGGGCTTGGCCGAGGCCGGCTTCGCGGCGCTGGTGTTCGACTACCGCAACTTCGGAGCCGGCGATGGACACCCCCGCCAGCTCGTGGACCTCGCGGGTCAGCAGGCGGACCTGCGCGCGGATCTTCGGCGCTGTCCTGTTGGACTACCTGCGGGGTGCGCTCGGCCTGCCGGCGTACTACATCCCGCTGGTGGGCCGCACGGCTGCGCATGCCGCTGCTCGTCTGCATCGCCGTCCACGACCAGGAAAGCCCGCAGGAGCTCACCCGGCAGCTGGCCGTGCGCGCGCCGCATGGCCGGCTCAAGCGATACCCCGGCACGCACTTCAGCTTCTACCACGACGAGCAGACCCGGCAGACCGCCCTCGCCGACCAGATCGCCTTCTATCGGACCGTCCTGCACGCCCAGCCCCGGTAGCCCGCAACCGCCCAGGCTGGGCCCCGTTCAGCGACTTCGCCCCGGGCCCGCCTGGAAGGCGAAGCCGCCGGGGCGGGCGTTGCGGTCGGCGATCAGACCGGCCAGGGTGGCAACGGCGATGACACCCAGAGCTACTCAATATGAATTATTAGCTTCAAAAACAGGTAGTTCGTTAACTAGGATCGAGAGCCTCACGATGAGCGGAGGCGAGATGGCGAGACTGGAGATCGGCTACCTGCTGCCGACCCGCGACCAGGCCGTTCAGGGGAAGCACGAGCCGGGCCGGCTCGTCGTCCAGGCGCGGCGCGCAGAGGACCTCGGGTTGGACGCGGTCTGGGCGGGCGACAGTCCTGTGACCAGACCGCGGGCCGATCCGCTGTTGCTGCTGGCCGCCGTCGCGGCGGCCACCGAGCGGGTCGCGCTCGGCACGGCGGTGTTGCTGCCGGCGCTGCGCCATCCGATCCTGCTGGCGCACCAGCTCGCCACCCTCGACCGGTTGTCGCAGGGGCGGCTGATCGCCGGCATGGGCGGCGGGTTCCCGCATCCCAACACCGAGGCCCAGTTCGCCGCGGTCGGCGTCGGCTTCGCCCGCCGGATCAGCCGCATGGAAGAGTCCATCGGCGTCATGCGACGGCTCTGGTCAGGGGAGGCGGTGTCGCACAAGGGCGAGCACTTCGCCTTCGAGAACGTACAGCTGGCGCCTCCTCCGTCGCGTCCGGGAGGGCCGCCGATCTGGCTGGCGGGAGGCGGCGGGCCGGCGTTGCGTCGCGTGGCCCGCCTCGCCGACGGCTGGCTTCCCTATCCACCCACGGCGGAGATGTACGCGAAGGATCGCGGGATCATCGAGCAGGACTCAACTCGTTCGATCACCCCCGCCCTGTACGCGACGCTCTGCCTGGACGAGGACCGGGACAGGGCGCGCCGGCGCCTGCGCGACGGTGTCGAGCGCTACTACAACGCGCCATTGGAGTTCGTCGAGTCGATCCAGGCCATGTTCGCCGGAACGGCCGGCGACGCCGCCGGCTGGTTGGCGGGCTACGCGGCGGCCGGCGCCCGCCACATCGTGATCCGCCTGGCGACCGACGACCACGATGCGGGCCTGGAAGAGTTCGCCGACCAGGTCCTGCCCCTGCTTCGCAAGGAGGAATACCGATGACGATCTTCAGGCCGAGGTGGTCGTCGACGCGATCGAGACCGTGCAGGACGAGCTCATAGTGGTCGGCAACAGTTACGCGGGCCTCCGGACGAGGGCGGGGTCAGGCCGGTATCTCACCTGCCGCCTGTCGAAGCGCGTCGCGGGCGCCCGTGATGGGGTCGCCGTGGCCGACGCAGGCCACCCGGGCGTCGAGTTCCGCGAGCCGCCGGAACGAGTCGAGCGTCTCGTCGCGGTCCATGTTGAACACCCCCGGCATGACCTGCCCGTTCACGTGCGCCACGGTGTCGCCGGTGAAGAGCACTCCGTGCTCAGGCAGGTGGAGGGCGATGCTGCCGGCGGTGTGCCCGGGGGTGGCGATCACACGGGCCCCGCCACCGAAGTCGAGCACGTCGCCGTCCTCCAGCTCGCGGTCGACGCGGCACGGCGGGGCGGGCGGCAGCAGGTGGGCGCCGAGGCTGCGGTGCAGCGCCCGCTCCTCGTCTGTGAAGTTCGGCGGCGGCGCGGGGATGTCTCCCCTGATCACCGGAGCCTCCAGCCGGTGAGCCATCACCGTCACGTCTCCCCACGTCGCGACCGTCGCCGCGCCGCCGCAGTGATCCTCGTGGTAGTGGGTGAGCACGACCTGCCGTACGGCGTCCGCGCGCCCGCCGAGCCGGCTGATCGCGTCGGCGATCTCCTCGCCAGAGGTGGCGATCCCCGTGTCCACCAGCGTGAACGCGCCGTCGTCGTTCCACAGGTACGCCTGCC
Source organism: Nonomuraea sp. NPDC048916 (assembly GCF_040649575.1). NCBI lineage: Bacteria > Bacillati > Actinomycetota > Actinomycetes > Streptosporangiales > Streptosporangiaceae > Nonomuraea > Nonomuraea sp. NPDC048916. The sequence continues at coordinate 55,456 of NZ_JBEZFS010000016.1, read as the reverse complement.
CGAACGTCAACCGCAGCAGGTGCAGTCTCCGGTCAACCTTCACGATCTCCACTGCTCGACCCCTCTCATCAGCTCTCATCAGCTCTCATCCGCACGATGACGTCAGGCGAACAGGAAACCCGCCCACCGGCGGCGCTGTCCAACAACGATCGTCACCGAATTGACGACCAATGGTTGTCAGGCCAGGCTGCCGGCATGGACGCGGACATTCCCGGTATGCGCGCCTTCGTCGCGACCGCCGAGGAGCTGCACTTCGGCAGAGCCGGCGCACGGCTGTTCATCACCCAGCAGGCGCTGTCGAAGCGCATCCGCAGGCTGGAGGAGGCGTTGGGCACTCCGCTGTTCGAACGGACCACCAGATCCATCGAGCTGACAGCGGCCGGGCGGCGTTTCCTGCCCCTGGTGGTGGAGGCGTTGGCGGCGTTCGACCGGGCCGTCGAGGCGGTCCATGTGACGGACGATCCCCTCCGCGTGGATGTCTACGACGAGCGGTTCACCCCGCTGCGCCTGGTTCGCGCGTCCAGCAAGCGTGATCCGCGGTTGCGGGTGGAGGTGAGCATGCGGCAAGGACTGGCGGTCGCGCTGCCGGCGCTGCGCCGTCAGGAGATCGACGCGGCCTTCGGGCGGGTGCACGACCTGCCCGGGCCATGGCCGGAGGAACTGACCCATCGGCTCGTTCACCTGGAGCCGCTCGCCGCGTTCGTACCGGAGGATCACGCGCTCGCGGGCAGGAACGAGTTGCGGCCCGCCGACCTGCGAGCGGGTGGCATCGCGATGCCCGACCCGGCGGGCGCCTGCGAATGGCGCGGCTACCTGAGGCGCCTCGCCGGCCACTTCGGCGTCCCGTTGCGCTTCACCGAACCCGCGATCGGTCAGGGGCATCTGGTCGAGCAGTTCCGGCGCGAGAAGAGCGCCGTCGGCCTGGGCGAGATGAGCATCGACGCGACCGGGAGCGGGCTGCGGCGGATCCCCATCGTGGAGCCGACACCTCTCATGCCGTGGTCGGTGGTCTGGCACCGCCGCAACCCGCGCCCACTGCTGCGTACGCTGCTCGGCCGGCTGCGACCCGCGAGCCGGCCCGATCCGGCCGACCGGCGGCACTGGCTCCCCGAGGTCGACGCGACTCCCGCGGTGTCCTCCGGCACATGCGGATCTCCGATCTGATGGCGAAAGGCCTCAGCGTCCCGTCGCTTCCCGGTGTCTCTTGTCAAATCCAAGCTCTAAATCCATTGGTCATACTATGGACCTGACTTTTCCAATCAATACGGCCGAAGCTGGACTGTGTCCCGGACAGCGCGTTTCCGGGCCTTTTCCTGAACTGCTCGGGAGCACCTCATGACACTGCTTGACGCCGACCCGGCCGCCACCGCCTTCGCGGTCGAGCATCTGTGCGACTTCGCCATCGAGTTCCAGACGATGCGGACGCTCGCCACGCCGGCCGCCACCCGGATGATCGCGGTCATCGGCCATGGGACCGTCGACGGCCCGCGGTTGCGTGGGGAGTTCCTCGCCGGTGGCGGGGACTGGATCACCATCGGCACGGACGGCGTGGCCCGGCTGGACGTCCGGGCCACGATCCGCACGCACGACGACGAGCTGGTATATGTCACCTCCACCGGCCGCGCCACCCTGCCGGGCGAGGCGGTCAACCGGCTGATGGCCGGCGAGACCATCGCCTGGAACCAGATGCACGCCCGGTCGGCGCCCCTGTTCGAGACCGGCGCCGACAGCTACGCGTGGCTGAACTCCACCGTCACCATGGCCGTCAACGAACTGTCGCTCAACCACGTCGACTACCGGATCTACAGCATCCGCTGATCACGGGCGGGCCGGCCCGCCGACCAGAGGAAGACCGCATCTGTCATGTCCGCCGGCCCCGGCGGACACCGGATCGCCACGGTCGCGTCGGCGGCAGGTCTGCCGCCCGGGCTCTTCGCGAGCCCGTCACAGCGTGTCGGTCAATGTCTCGAGAAAGCGTCGTATCGCCTGCTCGTCACGCTTGTAGAAGTGCCAGTTGCCGATTTTCTGGCGTGTGACGAGTTTGGCCTGGTAGAGGATCTTCAAATGCGTGGACACGGCCGGCTGTGACATTCCCGCGCGGTCCTGGATCACCGAGACGCACACCCCCTCGACGTCGAAGTCACCGATCTCCTGATGACCGAAGTTGCGCGCCGGATCTTTCAGCCAGCGCAGGATGTCGAGCCGCGTGGAGCTGGCAAGAGCACGCAGGACCTCCTCGTCGATTGCCCGCTCAGCCTCGCTCATGGGCACAGGGTAACAGGGAGGGCTGAAAGATAACTATATTGAGATATAGCTATCTATCGATGTTATGCTGTGTGCGACCGGTGACGAGGCTTGCGACTACCTCTCCGGCCGTTCGGGTTCCCCGCACGCCGGACACCTCAATGACAAAGGAGCTCCACGTTGAAGATCGGCATTTTGGGCACTGGACGGATGGGAGTCCGGCTCGCGGCGATGTACGGCTCAGCCGGCCACGACGTCGTCCTCGGCTCTCGCGACACGGAACGCGCTCGCGACATCACCGCAAAGCTGGCTCATCCACGCCTGAACGCCGGCGGCTACCGGGAGGCGCTCGACGCGCCGGTGGTCCTACCGGCCATCTTCATCCGTGACGGGTTGCTCGATCAGCTGGAGGCGATGCGTGAACAACTCGCCGGCAAGATTCTGATCGACATCACCAACCCGTTCAATCACGACTACAGCGACTTCATCACCCCGTGGACGACCAGCGGCGCCGAGCAGATCGCCGAGCGGCTGCCGCAGACCAGGGTCGTCGGCGCGTTCAAGAACGTGTGGTGGGAGGTCTTCGACGCCCCGGACTTCGACGGGACGGCCAGTGACGTCTACGTGGTCTCCGACGACGAGGAGGCCAGGCAGCAGGTCATCCGGCTAGGTGAGGGAACACCGTTTCGCTACCTTGACGCGGGACGGCTCGCCAACGCGCGCACGGTGGAACGGATGACCTTGCTCAGCGGGGAGCTCGGTTCCCGCTACGGCTTCTTCCCTCGCATGAACTACAAGCTACTAGGCGAGCCCTGGTCGCCCGGCCAAGCCGACCATACGATCGGACCGCTGATCGCATGATCTGACCAGCCCATGTCCGCCCGCGCCGGCGACGCGGCGCATACCGGTACGAGCGTCTATCCCCACCCCTCAACACCAGGATGGTGTCTTCGTTGACCGAGCCTCTGCAGCGCCTGCACCAGGCGGGCTTGCAAGTACCCGACGCGCCGCGGCCACTGGGCTCCTATGTTCCCGGCGTCCGCGCGGGCGGTCTGCTGTTCCTCAGCGGCATGCTTCCCCTGCGAGGGGGGAGACCTCTCGTGACCGGACGCCTAGGGGAGGATCTCGAGCCCGCTCAAGGCCGCGCCGCCGCCGCGGAGGCGGCGCTCAACGCTCTTGCGGTGGTGCACACGGAGATCGGCTTGGCCGCGGTAGCCGGTGTGGTCCGGTTGGCGGTGCACATCGCGTGCTCTCCCGACTTCCACGACCACGCCGCAGTCGCGGATGGCGCGTCCGAGGTGTTCGACATCGCCTTCGCGCCCTCACGGCACAGCAGGCTCGCCTTCGGCTCCGCCGCGCTGCCTGCGGGAATGCCCGTCGAGCTCGAGGTCATCGTGGCCCTGGGATGATGCGGGCATCCGCACGAGGCCCGGTGGGGTGGTGCTCGGCGGGATGCTCTTGCGGCCGGATCAGCCGGTGAGAGCAGTCGCGAAGGGCCGTCCGGTGCTTCGCCGTGGACGCCGGCGGCCTGGCCCGCCGTACTGACCGTTCCGCCAGAGCAGGGGGCGCCATTCGGTCGGCCTTCAAGGCGAGTGGTGAATGAAGATCCCGGAGACGCCGTCGAAGCTGCCGGTGGCCAGAAGTCGGCCGGTCCCCGGCACTCCCGTCAGGGTGGAGAACTCCGCGGCGCCCGGAGTCTGGCTGACCGGCGTCTGGGTCCAGACCCCCTCGGCCGATCGGTGTGCCAGGGCCGAGTCATAGCTGTTGACGTCGGTGGAGCCGAGGAACCAGTGTCCGCCACGTCCGTCGGGGACGGGGTCGAACGTCTCTCGCCAGGGGCCGGCGACCTTCTCGACCGGCTCGTCCTGCCACCGGTCTCCGGTACGGCGGAGCAGGACCGGCTTGCTGGTCCGGGTGGTGTCGTCGGAGACGGTGCCAGTGATCCACACGCCGGCGGTGTCGGCGCTCACGCCGTTCAACGAGAAGTGGCTGCCCTTGCCCTCGATCGGGATGATCGACCATCGGGTGCCGTCGTAGTGGGCGACGGCCGGCCGCCCGAGGCCGGAGTCCGAGCCGATGGCCCAGATGTCGTCAGGGGAGCGGACGCCGGCCCGGTGGACGTACATCGGGAGGTCGGCCCTGGCCCAGCCGGACCCGGTGTAGTGCCAGGTCTCCTCACCGAACAGCCAGACGTCCCGCTCGCCCAGCACCTCGATGTCCGCGACGCCCGAGGGCGCGGTGGCCCGCATGGTGATCCAGCGGGTCCCGTCCCGGCGGGACACGACCTGTCCTGTCTCATTGTTGGTCACCAGCCAGACATTGGTGGCCGAGGAGGCGTCCGCGGCCATGACGGAGGTGCCGAATCCTCCTGGAACATCCTCGTCCCGCCACCGCTCGCCGTCCCAGTGGACCGCGGTCGGTCCCAGCGACCACTCCCAGAACCTGCGCGTGCCGAACGCCCACACGTCATCCTGCGCGATGGGGACGACATGGGCGTTGAACTCCAAGGATGACGCTCGCGTGCCCAGTTGCCACTGCGCGTTCCCGGCCGTCCGGCCCGGCATCGCCAGCAGGCCGACGATCGCGACCGCGCCCACTGCGAGTGCCAGCGCTTTCCTCATGCGTCCACGTCCATCCTCGAGATGGCCTCCCTCCTCTCAGACGGGGCCAGGGCGGAGAACTGCTGCAGGGGTCTCGTGTGTCAGGACCTGTGGTGGGAGCCTACGCGGCACGGCCTGCCGAGCGGCATGCTCCGGTGATCTCATCGGCGGGGTCGTACGCCTGCGGGGTAGGCATTGTCACGCTCCGTGGCGTTTGGTGGTGCACGGGCGATATAACGGATTGCAGAAACTTTCAGTAAGAGCTTCCAATTCTGCTCGTGCGGGCGTAACGTCCGGGCTTACTCCAGCCCGGCCGGCCGGTTCTTCCTGCCGTGGACCGGACCCCCTTGAGTTCATGAGGAGAAGAGATGCGGCGAGCCTTCCCGGCTGCGGCAGTCGTTGCGGCCCTCGCCCTGGCGGTCTCCGCCTGCGGTGGCGGCGGCGAGACCGCGGCACCCACCCCCGCCCAGTCCGCCGCCGACCCGTCGCAGATCAGCGGCGAGGTCACCTGGTGGGACACCACCCGCCCGGACAGCGAGGGCCCGACCTTCCAGGCGCTGATCAAGGAGTTCGAGGCGGCGTACCCGAAGATCAAGGTGAAGTACGTCAACGTCCCGTCGGACCAGGCGCAGAACCAGTTCCAGACGGCCGCCCAGGCCGGCACCGGCGCGCCCGACGTGATCCGGTCCGAGGTCGCCTGGACCTCGCAGTTCGCCTCGCTCGGCTACCTGCAGCCCCTGGACGGCACGCGTGCGGTCGACCAGCAGGACGACTTCCTGCCCGGCCCGCTGTCCAGCACGAAGTTCCAGGACAAGACCTACGCGGTGCCGCAGGTCACCGACACCCTCGCGCTGATCTACAACAAGCGGCTGCTGAAGGAGGCCGGCCACGAGGAGGCCCCCAAGACCGTCGCGGAGCTCAAGCAGGTCGCGCTGGACGTCAAGGCCAAGACCGGGGTCAACGGTCTCGCGCTGAACGTGGACTCCTACTTCCTGCTGCCCTTCATCTACGGCGAGGGCGGCGACCTGCTGGACGTCGCCAATAAGAAGATCGTGGTGAACTCGCCCGCCAACGTGAAGGCCATCGAGACCGTCGCCGACCTGATCAGCTCGGGCGCGGCGCCCAAGCCGGCCACCACCGACAGCTACGCCAACGCCATGACCGCCCTCAAGGACGGCAAGGCCGCGATGATCTACAACGGCCCGTGGGCGCTGTCGGAGATCTACCAGGGCAAGGAGTTCGCCGACAAGACCAACCTGGGCATCGCCCCGGTGCCGGCCGGCTCGGTGAAGGCCGGCGCCCCCACCGGCGGCTGGAACCTGGCCATCTACGCGGGCTCGAAGAACCTGGACGCGTCCTACGAGTTCGTCCGGTTCATGTCCACGGTCGAGGCGCAGGGGAAGATTGCCAAGGAGCTGGGGCTGCTGCCCACCCGCACCTCGGCCTACGAGACCCCCGAGGTGAAGAGCAACGCCGACGTCTCCGTCTTCAAGCCGATCATGGACACCGCCGTGGCCCGCCCCTGGATCCCCGAAGGCGGCCAGCTGTTCCAGCCGCTGGTGGAGGGCTACCAGGCCCTGGTCAGCGGCCAGAGCAAGCCCGCCGACCTGCTGAAGAAGGTCGACGAGCAGTACCACGGGATCATGAAGGACTGGAGCTGACCCCATGCCGCTCTCCACTGGACGTGCGACGAGCACGGCCAGCGACCCGGCCGCGGGCGGCGACGCCCGCGGCCGGCGCCGCCGGGACGAGCGGGGCCGGCTGCGCGGGGCGCTGAACAGGCACTGGTACGCCTGGGCGATGGTCGCGCCGGTGCTCGTGGTGATGGCGGTGCTCATCGGCTGGCCGCTGGTCCGCGGCGTCTACCTGTCGCTCACCGACGCCACCGAGGCCAACATCGGCCGCACCATCGGCGTCAACGTCATCCCCTCCAGTTACGAGTTCGTCGGGTTCGACAACTACGTCGCGATCCTCACCAGCGAGGTGTTCTGGGACAAGCTCCTCTGGACCGTGGTGTGGACCGTGGTCTGCGTCGGCTGCCACTACGGCATCGGGCTCGGCCTGGCGATGATGCTCAACCGCAGGCTGCGCCTCCGCTCGCTCTACCGGGTGCTGCTGATCCTGCCGTGGGCGGTGCCGGCCTTCGTCGCCGCGTTCATCTGGCGCTACCTCTACAACAGCGACTACGGCGTGATCAACGGCATGCTCAAGGCGGTGGGCCTGTCCGGAGTCGGCTGGCTGGACGACCCGATCACGGCCAAGCTCGCGGTGATCGCGGTCAACGTGTGGATCGGCGTGCCGTTCATGATGATCGCCGTGCTCGGCGGGCTGCAGTCCATCCCCAAGGAGCTGTACGAGGCGGCCGAGGTCGACGGCGCCACGCCGTGGCAGCGATTCGCCCAGATCACGCTGCCGGGGCTGCGGCAGGTGTCGAGCACCGTGATCCTGCTCGGCACGATCTGGACGTTCAACATGTTCCCCATCATCTTCCTGGTCACCAGGGGCGGGCCCGGCAGCGAGACCGAGATCCTGGTCACCTACGCCTTCCGCGAGGCCTTCACCGGGGTGCGCAACTACTCGGGCTCGGCGGCCTGGGGCATGATCATCCTGGGGCTGCTGGTCGTCCTGGCGCTCGCGTACCGGCGCACGCTGCGCAAGCAAGGAGAGGTCTGGTGACCACCATGACGGCCCGCCGGCGCAGGGGCCGCGAAGACCGCGGACCGCTGGCCTCGATCGCCCTGCACGCCACCCTGCTCCTCGCGGTCGGCGTGGCGCTGTTCCCCGTGGTCTGGCTGATCCTGACCTCGCTCAAACCGCGTGACGGATGGCTGTCGACCGAGTTGCAGCTCTTCAACGACAGCTCGCTGGACAACTACGCCCGGGTGCTCGGTGGGACTCAGTTCCCGCTGTGGCTGCTCAACTCGGCGCTCGTCGCGGCCCTGACCACCGTGCTCGGCGTCTTCCTCGCGGCCACCACGGGGTACGCGGTCAGCCGCTTCCGCTTCCCCGGGCTCCGAAGCGTCATGTGGCTGCTGCTGGTGACCCAGATGTTCCCGGTCGCCGTGCTGATCGTGCCGCTCTACAACCTGATGGCGGCGCTCGGCCTGCTCAACCAGATCCCCGGGCTGGTCATCGCCTACATGACCATCGCGGTGCCGTTCTGCGCGTGGATGATGAAGAGCTACTTCGACACCGTTCCGCGCGAGCTGGACCAGGCGGCGATGGTCGACGGGCTGACGCCGTTCGGCGCGTTCTGGCGGGTCATCCTGCCGCTCGCCCGGCCGGGCATCGCGGTGACCGCGTTCTTCTGCTTCATGACCGCCTGGGGCGAGGTCGGCTACGCCACGATCTTCATGTCGCAGGAGAACAAGCGCACGCTCGGCGTGGGGCTGCAGCAGTTCGTCGGGCAGCACTGGTCGGACTGGGGCCTGATGACCGCCTCCGCGGTGCTGATCGCGATCCCCGCGGGGGCGGTGTTCCTGCTGGTGCAGCGTCACTTGATCACCGGTCTCACCGCCGGCGCCACCAAGTCATGACATTTCATTTGATCGGGGGAGCAATATGACCGAGCTCGCACACGTGGACCGTGCCGCCGCCGGCGACACCGGCTGGTGGCGGGACGCGGTGATCTACGAGGTCTACGTGCGGAGCTTCGCCGACGGCAACGGCGACGGCATCGGCGACCTGCTCGGCGTGCGCAGCCGCCTGCGGTACCTGGCCGACCTCGGCGTCGACGCGATCTGGGTGACGCCCTTCTACACCTCCCCGATGGCCGACTTCGGCTACGACGTGGCCGACTACCGCGACGTGGACCCGATCTTCGGCACGCTGGCCGACGCCAAGGCCCTGATCGACGACGCCCACGGCCTCGGCCTGCGGGTGATCGTGGACGTCGTGCCCAACCACACCTCCGACCGGCACCCCTGGTTCCGGCAGGCGGTGGCCGCCGGGCCGGGCAGCCCGGAGCGCGAGCGCTACGTCTTCCGCGAGGGCAAGGGAGAGCTCCCGCCCAACGACTGGGAGTCGGTCTTCGGCGGCCCGGCCTGGACCAGACTGCCCGACGGGCAGTGGTACCTCCACCTGTTCGCGCCCGAGCAACCGGACCTCAACTGGGAGCACCCCGAGGTGCACGCCGAATTCGCCGACATCCTGCGGTTCTGGCTGGACCTGGGCGTCGACGGCTTCCGCGTCGACGTCGCGCACGGCATGGTGAAGGCCGAAGGGCTGCCCGACATCGGGAAACGCGGCCACGTCGAGATGATCGGCAGCAACGTTCTGCCCTTCTTCGACCAGGACGGCGTCCACGAGATCCACCGGTCCTGGCGGGCGATCCTCGACTCCTACGAAGGCGAGCGGATCGGTGTGGCGGAGGCCTGGGCCCCGACCCCGGAGCGGCTGGCCAGATACGTCCGCCCGGACGAGCTGCACCAGGCGTTCAACTTCCACTTCCTCAACACGCCCTGGGACGCGCACCTCTTCCGCGGCGTGATCGACGAGTCGCTGGCCACGACCGCGCTCGTCGGCGCCCCGGCCACCTGGGTGTTGTCCAACCACGACGTCAAACGGCACGTCACCCGCTACGGCGGCGGCGAGACCGGCCTGCGCCGGGCCCGCGCGGCCGCGCTGCTGATGCTGGCCCTGCCCGGCTCGGTCTACCTCTACCAGGGCGAGGAACTCGGCTTGCCCGAGGTGTCCGGCCTGCCGCAGGAGTACCTCCGGGACCCGCAGCGGCTACGGGCCCCCGACAGCGGGCGCGACGGCTGCCGCGTGCCGATTCCCTGGGCGGACATCACACCGGGCTTCGGCTTCGGATTCCCCGTCTCCGAAGGGAGCTGGCTGCCGATCCCCGACTCGTGGGGCCCGCTCAGCGTCGCCTCGCAACTCCGCACGCCGGACTCGACGCTCAGCCTGTACAGGAAGGCGCTGCGGATCAGGCGCCAGCTCGGCGACCTCGACCTCGGCCCGCTCACCTGGCTCGACTCACCGGACGGCACGCTCGTCTTCACCCGGGGAGGTCTCACCTGCACGGTCAACATGAACCCGCGGCCGATCGAGATCCCCGCCCCGGGCGAGGTCGTGCTGGCCAGCGCGGCACCCTCCCCGGCCGGCGCCCGGGTGACGCTGGAGCCCGACTCCACCGTGTGGTGGCGCTGAGGTGAGCGTGACCGGCAACACGACCCGGCTCACCGACATCGCCGCCCACGCCGGGGTGAGCGAGGCGACGGTCAGCCGGGTCCTGAACGGCAAACCGGGGCCGTCCTCCTCCACCCGGCAGGCCGTGCTGGCCGCCATGGACGTCATGGGCTACGAGCGCCCGAAACGGCTGCGCCAGCGCAGCAACGGGCTGGTCGGCCTGGTGACCCCGGAGCTGGACAACCCGATCTTCCCGGCGTTCGCCCAGGCCATCGAGAAGGCGCTGGCCCAGCACGGCTACACGCCGCTGCTGTGCACCCAACTGCCGGGCGGCGCGATCGAGGACGAGTTCACCGAACTGCTCGTCGAACGCGGCGTCAGCGGCATCATCTTCGTCTCCGGCCTGCACGCCGACACCACCGCGCGCGCCGACCGCTACGACCAGCTGATCCGGCAGGGCGTGCCCATCGTCCTGCTCAACGGGCACGCGGCCGACGTCCCGGCGCCGTTCATCTCGCCCGACGACCGGGCCGCCGTGGGACTGGCCGTCCAGCACCTGGCCGACCTCGGCCACGAGCGCATCGGCCTGGCCGTCGGCCCGGGGCGGTTCGTGCCGGTGATCAGGAAGATCGAGGGCTTTCGCGCCGCGATGACCCAGATGCTGGGCGCCCAGGACGTGGACGAGCTGATCTCCCACTCGCTGTTCTCGGTGGAGGGCGGCCAGGCCGCCGTCGGCCCGCTGCTGGAGCGCGGCTGCACGGCCGTCATCTGCGCCAGCGACCTGATGGCGCTCGGGGCCATCCGGGCGTGCCGCGAGCGCGGGCTGTCCGTTCCCGGGGACGTGTCGGTCGTCGGCTACGACGACTCGCCCCTCATCGCCTACACCGACCCGCCGCTCACGACCGTCAGGCAGCCGGTTCAGGCCATGGTCGCCGCCGCGATCGACACGCTTTTGGAGGCTGTGGCCGGAGCCCCGGCGCGGCACTCCGAGCTCGTCTTCCAGCCCGAGCTCATCGTGCGCGGATCCACCGGCTCAGGGCCCAAGATCCTGCGCTGACCGGGCCCTCGCGATCGGTGCGCACGTCGTGTGTGACGCTCGGTGATCCGTGCTTCGGTAGGGGCAGACTGATCACCGTGCGTTCCTCGTCGCTGATCTCGTTCACGCCGCTGCTGCCGGTGGCCCTGCTCGCGCTGGTCGCGGTGGGCGTGGGGGTGGCGTGGCTCGGCCGTCTGGGGCACGCGCGGGCCGTGGTGACCGCCTGCCTGCGCGCGGCCGTGCAACTGGGCGCGGTGTCCGTGGTGATCGCCGGGGTCGTGGCGCTGCCGGCGGCGGTCGCGGGGTTCGTGCTGCTCATGTACGGCGTGGCCACCTTCACCGCGGGCCGCCGCATCACCGAAGGGCGGGGCTGGTGGTGGGCCGGGGCGCCGATCGCGGCGGGAACCGTGCCGGTGCTGGCCGTGCTGGTGGCGAGCGGGGTGATCTCCACCAAGGGAATCGTGATCATCCCGATCGCCGGGATCCTGCTCGGCGGGTGCCTGACTGCCACGACGCTGGCCGGACGGCGCGCGGTGGACGAGCTGGTTCAGCGCAAGGGAGAGGTGGAGGCGGCGCTGGCGCTGGGGTTCGAGCCCCGGGACGCGGCGCTGGAGATCTGCCGCCCGGCGGCGGCACAGGCGCTCGTGCCCGCGCTCGACCAGACCCGGACCGTGGGTCTGGTCACCCTGCCGGGCGCGTTCGTCGGCATGCTGCTCGGCGGGGCGAGCCCGATCGAGGCCGGGGTCGTCCAGCTCGTGGTGCTGGTGGCCCTGCTGGCCGCCGAAGCCGTGGCGACCGTGGTGACCATCGAACTCGCGGTCCGAGGACACCTGGTCTGAGCCCGATCCCGCTCTGCCGGATCCGTTTCCGGGACGTACGTGAGCCGCGGGCGGCGGGTCAGCGGAAGACGCCGCTGTAGGCGTTGAGGGCGGGCTGCCCGCCGAGGTGGGCGTACAGGACGTTGGAGCCCTCGGGGATGGCGCCACTGCGGACGAGGTCGATGAGCCCGGCCATGGACTTGCCCTCGTAGACGGGGTCGAGGATCACGCCCTCCAGGCTGCCGGTGAGCCGGATGGCGTCGAGGGTGGACTGGACGGGGATCCCGTAGCGGTCGCCGGCCCATCCCTCCAGGACCGTGATCTCGTCGTCGCGCAGGTCGCGGCCGAGGCCGATGAGCTCGGCGGTGTTGCGGGCGATCTTCCCCACCTGCGCGCGCGTCTGCGCCGGTTCGGCCGAGGCGTCGATGCCCAGCACCTTGCGCGGCCGGTCCTGGCCGGCGAAACCGGCGATCATCCCGGCCTGGGTGCTGCCGGTGACGCTGCACACGACGACGGTGTCGAAGAACACGCCCAGTTCGTGCTCCTGCTGCCGCACCTCGTCGGCCCAGTTGGCGAATCCGAGGCCGCCGAGCGGGTGGTCGGAGGCTCCGGCCGGGATGGCGTAGGGGGTGCCGCCCGCGGACCGGACGCCTTCGATGGCCTCGGTCCAGCTGTCCTTGAACCCGATGCCGAACCCGGCGTCGACGAGCCGGACGTCGGCGCCCATGACGCGTGACAGCAGGATGTTGCCCACCTTGTCGTTGACCGCGTCGGGCCAGTCGACCCAGGCCTCCTGCACGAGCACGGCCTTCAGCCCGAGCCTCGCCGCCACGGCGGCCACCTGGCGCGTGTGGTTGGACTGGACGCCTCCGATGCTGACCAGGGTGTCCGCGCCCTGCCGGAGGGCGTCGGGGATCAGGTATTCCAGCTTGCGGGTCTTGTTGCCGCCGTAGGCGAGGCCGCTGTTGCAGTCTTCTCGCTTGGCCCAGATCCGGACCCCGCCGAGGTGGCCGCTGAGCCGGTCCAGCGGGTGGACGGGGCTCGGGCCGAAGGTCAGGGGATAGCGCTCGAAGTCGTCGATGGACACGCGTGGCTCCTTCAGTCTGGCCGGGGTGGGTGTGGCCGGGTGGCTGGGCGGGGGTGGGGTCGTCGTCAGGCGTGGGCGCCGGGTTCGCCGTCGGCCAGGGAGGCCAGCAGCGGGGCCAGGGTCTCCCAGTTGGCTCGGGAGGCCTCGGCGGCTCCTTCGGCGTCGCCGGCCTCGCACAGGGCGATGATGCGATCGTGGTGGGCGAGCGAGCCCCGTCCGCTCAGCGAGGAGAAGTGCAGCCGCTCGATCCGGCGCAGCACCGGGGTGAACTGCTCCAGCACCGCGCGTACGGCCTGGTTGGCGCACGCTTCGACCGGGACGGCGTGGAAGTCGTCGTCGGCGGCGAGCGCCTCGCCCGCGTCGCCACGACGCAGCGCGGCGGCGAAGCGGGTGTTGGCCGCGCGCATCGTGTCCAGCTCGGCGGCCGAGAGGTTGGGGACCGCCTCGCGGACGGCGAGCTCGTGCATGGCGGAGGTCACCGACTGCGCGTCACGCACGGCACGGACGTCGAGCGGGCTGACGATCGTGTAGCGGCCGGGTTTCGTCAGCACCAGGCCCGACCGTTCCAGCCGGCCGAGCGCCTCGCGGACCGGGGTGCGGCTGATGCCGAGCCACGCCCCGAGGTCGGCGTCGTTCAGGCGCTCTCCGGGGGCGAGCGTGCCGTCGACGATCGCGTCCCGGATCGCCCGGTAGGCGTCCTCGCGGAGCAGCGGTCTGGAGACGAGCCCTCGGCTCTGGGGTACCGGCATGCAATATTATGCACTTTGTATATCGCATTTTGTCAAAGTACGTTCCGCTGTGTCGCGTTTAGCCGGGAGTCGGTCAGGCGTTCAGCAGGGTGAGCACGCCCGCGCCCACGAGCGCCGCCGCCCACATCCGGTCCACGTTGAACCAGGCGCGGCGCAGCACGGTCAGCCCGGCCACCTCGTAGACGGTCATCGCCGTCACGCCCGCGACCGTGAACATCGCGAGCGTGTGCAGCGCCGCGACGCCCAGGCCGCCGGAGAGCGCGTGTCCCGCGTGCCCGGCGTGCCCGGCGTGCAGGTCGGTGAAGACCGGGATCAGCATCAGCCCCGCGCCGTGCGCCGAGGACATGAGGAACGACCAGGCGGCCAGCTGCGGCAGGGACAGCCGCATGCCCACCCAGCGGAAGTGCCGTGACGACAGCAGCCGCCACAGCCCGAACCCGACGAGCACCACGCCCCCGGCGATCGACAGCACCGTGCTCGTCGTCAGCGAACCGGTGACCTCGACCACGACGGCGACCAGCGCCACCGACGCCAGGTGCCCGGCCGCGATGGCCGGCAGCGACTTGAGCAGCATGACCCTGCTGCGTTCCTGCAGGCCGCGGGCGACGGCGAAGAGCCAGCCCATGGCGGGGTTGAGGCCGTGGAAGGCGCCCAGCAGGAGCGCCGCCGCGATCGTCACGGGTAGCAGTAGGAGTCGGAGGAGGCGTCGCCTCCCTGGAGTCTCACCTGGTGGGGGCGCAGGCCGCGGAAGTCGTCGCCGTGCGGGAAGAACCGCTCGTCGAACGTGAACGAGTCGGCGTCGATCTTGGCCAGCCAGGCGCCCACGCCCTCAGGATAGAACTGGTCGTCCCACGCCCCGTACAGGGAGTTGCTCACGTAGACGCGCCTGCCGTCCCTGCTCACCTCGACCATCTGGGGGCCGCCGCGCAGCGGGCCGTCCGCCGACGGGTGGGACGCCGTGCGCGCGATCCCGCCGATCCGCAGGGAGCCGAGCTCGACCGGCTTGAACGGGTCGCTCACGTCGTACTGCTTGAGCTCGCCGGTGCCCCAGCAGGAGACGTAGAGGCGCTGGTCGTCCACCGACAGGTCGATGTCCGTGATCAGCGGCGGCACCGCGCCGAAGGGTTTGAGCACGTCGGGCAGGTCGTCCGCGTCGGCGGGCTCGGCGGGGACCTCGATCACCTTGCGCGCCTGCCAGGCGCCGTTCTCGTGGAACCAGGTCCACACCGAGGCCGACAGGTCCTCGACGCTGACGACCACGCCGGCGAAGCCGTAGGTCTTGGTCGGGTCGTGCGCGGGGCGCAGTTCGAGCGTCATCTGGTGCTGGTCGCCGAGGTCGAGCTCCTGGACGTGGCGGCGCTTGCGCAGGTCCCAGAAGTGCAGCTTGTGACCGTACTTCCGGCCGAGCAGCAGCTCGCCCACGACCCCGTTCTCGATCATCGACGGGGTGCCCCACTCCGAGCTGACCAGCACGTCGTGGTTGATGTGCCACCAGAAGTCGTAGGACAGGTACTGCGGGCCCCGATCCATCTCCCACCGGCCGAGCACCTCGAACGACTGGTGGTCGAGGATCGCGATGCCGCCGGGCCCGTCCCTGCCGTCGGCCCCGCCGAGCGCCGAGACGTAGAGTCCCTCCGGCCCGCAGTGCACGGTGTGCGGCCGGGAGTACCCCGCCCGCTTGGCCAGCTCCTCCGGCTCGATCACCTTGACGATCTCCGGGCTGATCCGGTCCTTGGTGTCGAGGATGTAGATGCGTGACGAGCGCAGACCGGGCACGACGAGATAGCGGCGCTCGATGTGGGGATGCGGGGCGTAGGGGCAGAGCGCGCTGCTGCAGGCGTTCCAGCCGAAGTGATGCAGTTCGTCACCGGTGTTGGGCAGGTCGGTCCAGCCGGCCACGCCGCCGTAGCCGGAGGAGGAGGGGTCGGTGTCGAGGACCGCGATCGCGTCTGGTCTTCGCGCCTGGCGGTCGAAGGCGGCGACGTAGGCGAGCCGCTCCACTGGCGCGGCGGCGGCGTCCCTCGGAGACGGGTAGAACGTGGGATCCGGTGTCCAGAGTGCCATCCACCCATACTTCCCGCATTACCTACACGGTCAAGAGGCATTGACTGCGTGTCGCCCAAGGGACGGCTCCGGCGAAGGTCACGAATAGGGCCAATGTCTTGATCGGTGATGGATCGGGCTGTTAGACAAGGTCAGCGGTTGCTTATCTTGAGGAACGGTGGTCCCCCCGTGCAGCAGTCCGTTCTCACCACTGTCATGCTTCCGGCCGCGCTCGCGCTGATCATGTTCGGGCTGGGATTGTCGCTCGGCCTCCGGGACTTCGCCAACGTGGCGACCCGGCCCAAGGCCGTGATCATCGCCCTGACCGCCCAGGTGCTCGTCCTGCCGGCCGTGTGCTTCGGGCTCGTCGTCCTGTTCGGGCTGGAGCCGCTGCTCGCCGTCGGCATGATGCTGCTCGCCGCCTCGCCCGGCGGCACCACCGCCAACCTCTACAGCCACCTGTTCGGCGGCGACGTGGCCCTGAACGTCAGCCTCACGGCGGTGAACTCGGTGCTGGCCGCCTTCACGCTGCCCGTGGTGGTCAACCTGTCGCTCGACCACTTCGTGGGGGAGGGGCAGGACATCGGGCTCCAGGCCGACAAGGTGGTGCAGGTCTTCGCCATCGTGCTCGTGCCGGTCGCGATCGGCATGCTGGTACGCCGGCTCAGCGTGACGTTCGCGGACCGGATGGACAAGCCGGTCAGGATCCTGTCCGCGATCGTGCTGGCCGCGGTGATCATCGGCGCGATCGTGCAGGAGCGCGAGCGGCTCGGCGGCTACATCGCCTCCGTCGGGCTGGTGGCGCTGCTGTTCAGCGCGATCAGCCTCACCATCGGCTACTGGCTGCCCCGGCTGTTCAAGGTCGGGCGCCGGCAGGCCATCGCGTCCGGCATGGAGATCGGCATCCATAACAGCACCCTGGCCATCACGATCGCGCTCAGCCCCTCCCTGCTCGGCAACTCGACGATGGCCGTGCCGCCCGCCGTCTACGGGGTGCTCATGTTCGGCACCACACTGGTCTTCGGCTACCTCGTCCGGCGCCGCCGCGACATCACCGAGCCCGACGAACCCCTGACCGCGGACGCCTGATCCGGGGCCCTCCCGGGGCCTTGGCGGGCGGCGCCGGCAGGCAGAGCGTGACTATCAGCACGCCTCACCGAGGGGCCCGCCATGGCCCTACACGAGATCCGCATCGACCCGAGCCTCGCCCTGCGGGAGCAGCCCGGCACCGGGCACAACCGCTGGCACCCCGACATCCCGCCCGTCGTCCGCTGCGAGCCGGGCGACGAGGTCGTCATCGAGACCCGCGACGCCTTCGACGGCCAGATGGGCTCCAGCGCCACGCTCAAGACCGTGGAGGCGCCCGACCTCGACGTCGTCCCCCCGCTCACCGGCCCCGTCTACGTCGAGGGCGCCCAGCCGGGTGACCTCCTGGAGATCGAGATCGGAGCCGCTCCACCTTGACCATGAGGTGGTCGTCGACGCGGCCCGTGCCCCCTGCATCGCACCCTGCCGTCAAACCTGGCGAAACCGGTTTCCAGCTCCGCACAGCGGACACACCGCTAAGATCATCCGCATCATCACCCAAATCTGGGCCGCCGCCGGCCGATACCGCTTCGGGCGCGCGGCCGCTGTCGCCGTCGCGCTCTACCTGGCCGCCGTGGCCGTCGCCGCCGTGCTCGCCGCCGTGTCCGGCGACCTGGCAGCGCTGTCGGTGGCCGCGACGGCCACGACGTGGGCCCTGTCCGCGCGGGGAGACTGGCTGGGGCCGCTGCTCATCGGGATCTGCGGGCTCAACGCGTGGATGTTGTGGCAGGTGCTGCGCGGTCCCGCGCTGCCACGCGCCGTGGGGTTGCCGCGCAGCGTGGTCTGGCTGCGGCGTCTGCTCTACGCGGGCGTCGCCGGCGACCTGGTGCTGTGGGAGCTCGCCGAAGAGCTGTCCGGCACCGTGGAGTACGTCACGAGCCTGGTCGTGTGGGCTGCCACGATGATCCTGCTGGTGCGGGTCGTCTCCGGGGTCTCGGCCTCGTTCCGGGCGATCGCTCTGGCGCTCGGCCTGATCGGCGCGCTGACCCCGGCGCTGCTGTTCTCCTTCGACGGCTCCGGCCTCCAGGTGATCAGTCTGCTGGGACTGGCGAGCTTCGGCTGGATGGTGATGATCCTTGTCGCGCAGCGTCGCGACGGGCGGTGGAGCGGCGCCACGATCAACATCGGGCGGATCGCTCTCATCGCCCCGCTGGCCTTTCCGGTGCTCAGCCTCGTCTTCCAGAGCGAGTCGCCGCTGTTCGACGGCCCGGGGCTTGTGGTGGGAGCGCTTGGCGTGTTCAGCACGGTGTGGCTGGCGCGCACCGCGCACGAGCTCGCCAGGCCGGCCGGCACGTCCGCCGTCGAATCCGCGACTCGGCCGGCGCCCGTCGCCGGGCGCGGATCGCGGCTGTCCGTGGCCGTCGCGCTCGTGCTGCCGCTCGTCGTGGTGGGCGCCGAGGAAGGCGCCCGGTTCAGCTTCACCGGCACGGACGTGGGCTGCCGCGAGCGGGTCCGGTCCTACGCCGACACCCGGCCGGAGGACCGGCGGTGGTCGTTCCTCTGCCTCGCCAGGAACGACGTTTACACGGGGACGCCGATGTTCCCCGAGGACCTGCCGGACCAGCGAGCCCTGGCGTACGGCGAGGAACTGTGCGCGGTGCCCGCCGTCGAGGAGCGGCAGGTGCTGCTACGGCGGCTGGGCGGGTCGGCGGGCACGGCCGAGCTCGGCGACGCCCTGGAGTTCCTGTGCCCCGGCGTCGTCGCCCGGCAGCGGGCGGACCAGGCGCGCGAACAGGCCGAGCGGGAGCGGGAGCTGGCCGCGTGGAAGGCCGAGATGAACGCCCGATGCGCCGACCCCTGGCCGAAGCTGCGGGCCAGGCGGCAGGGCACGGCCGCGTACCTGCTCTTCGAAGGGGGCGGCTACGCCGTCTTCGACGACCGGGACAGCACTGAGGGGGCGGGCGGCGACATCTTCAAGGCCATCGACGACGGGTTCATCGACGCCGCCGGCAGCAGCGCCGCCATCACGACCTACGGCGAGAACGAGCCGATGTGCCTCACGGTCAAGGCGTTCGGCGCCGCCCCGCCGCTCCGGCTCCAGGGCTGGGACCGGGTGGTCGAGGTGGGCGTCGTCAGCCGCAGCGGCCGCCTGGTCGTGCCGCCGTATCCGGAGGGCGGCGACAGCGGGGCGATCGCGCCGCTGCCCAACCTGGCCGTCAGCGGCCCCGGGCGCTACCGGATGCGGGTCTACGCCCGCGCGTTCGAGTGGGACGAGGACGACCCCGACGCGCCCGTCGAGGAGCACCTGATCGTCGTCTACCCCGGCCGTTCCGCGAAGAAGATCGTCCACCGCCCGTGACGGTGACCCGGTCAGGCACTTTGCGTGCAGACGGTGCGCCAGCGCGAGCACATGCCCGTCGAACGTGGGGCGCACCTGAACTTTCGAATCGGCGGCACCCGCTTAGGAGAGCACGAGCCCTTGGGTCGATTGATGCATCTTGACCTGGGCAAACCCACAATAGGGTTGACAGTCATTCCTTGATCATCCCGTGTATGTCCCGCGCCCCCGAGCGGAGGGCCCAGTCGACGGCCTTGCGCAATTGCGCTGGCGACAGGCGCCTTGAGCGTAGGGGTGATGTAGGTGACCAGTGCCTGGCGCTCTACCTCGGGCGGCAGCGTGGGCAGGTCTTCGTCAGGCAATGGAGCGCACAACGTCTCCCCACCCTAACGAGTCACCTGCCGCTGTCAGCGGGCGGGCTACGGTAACGTTTCCGTCCGGGCTCGCCCTTCGATCTTTCACCCCATGGATTCTGCATGCCCGTCTGAATGTGACGGCTTCCCAAGACGGATGTGCTGTCGCTCCTCTTCGAGGAGCGCATCGAGGTCGACGTCCCGGTTGATGAAGCGGGCCTCGATGTCCTCGGCCAGGTCGCTTGGGCGCGCCACCCGGTTGAAGATGTCGGCCTTGACGTGACCGCGCTGGACCAGCCTTTCCTCCAACGTGTCTAGGGCGATGAGCCGATAGACCGTGACGGGGCGTGTTTGGCCGATCCTGTGGGCGCGCCCGGCCGCCTGCCATTCAGTGCTGGGCTTGTCCTGCGGTTCGAGGATGATGACCACAGAGGCGTTGTGCAGGTTCAGGCCCTGACCGCCTACGGTGATTTGCGCCACGAGAGCGGCGAAGCCAGGCGCACGGTCGAAGGCGTCGATCTGCCTGGTCCTCTCGGAAGGGCGTACGTCGCCATGCAGAACAGAGCAATCGGATCCCAAGACCGAGTTGGCCATGGTGAGTGCCTCACGGAAGAAGCTGAAGACGAGGAGCTTCTGCTCGTTGGCGCGGCATTCCTGGGCGATCTCATGCAACCGCTGCATTTTCCCTGAGCTGGCGTCGCCGAGGGTGGTCAGCTTTCTGCGGACGGTCATGACGCGCTCGGTGAGCGCGATCTGCTCATACCTGAGCCGCTCGGACCTTTTCAACGGAATGAGCTCGTCATTCAGTGTGAGCGGTGGCAGTTCCCGCATCACCTCCTCCTTGTTGCGCCGCAGGTAGACGTCAGCGATGGCGCGCCGGAACCGGTCAGGCTCGCGGTGAGCGCGCTCCCCGCGCCCGAACACCCGACGCAGCTCACGGCCTTTGTCCGGGTTTACCAGCTCGATCACATTGAGGAATTCTCTGGCGTCATTCTCCATCGGAGTGCCGCCCATGAGCAGACACCGTCGCGCCGGGGCAACAAGTGCGGCGGTCACCTGCGTGCGCTGACTGCCGGGGTTCTTGACCAGGTGGGCCTCGTCGACGACGGCGAATCCCAGGTGCGGCGGAGGGCGGTCGACCAGTGTTTTGGCCATGTCGTAGGAGACCACCATGAGGCCGCGGCTGGCCATCCAGCGCCGCCGGTCGGCATCGGCTTGCTGGCCGCGGTAGGTGAAGGCCGGCACGTCCGGCAGTGTCTCGGCGATCTCCTGGAGCCAAGTGTCGATCTGCGAGGCCGGGCAGATGATGAGGTGGTGGTGTTGTCGTTCATACGCGATGGCATGCCCGATTGCAGCCAACGCCTGCACGCTCTTGCCCAGCCCCATCTCATCACCCAGGATGGCCCGTCTCACGACGAGTGCGAAGGACGCGCCCAGTTCCTGATAGATGCGAAGCTCCTTACGCAGCAGCGATCGGTCGAGGTGGACGGCGGCGATCTGGCTGGCCAGGTCAGCCGGGATCCAACGGCGACCCGCGCCCGTCAGGACGACTTCCTGTTCGCGCCGATCACCCTCGTGCACGGTGATCTGTTCCAACAGGGCCATCAAGCTGGCGTTGTTTCTCCGCCATGTGGCTTTGACCTCGCCGTCGGCCAACGGCGTCCGGATGAGTTCCTCTACTTGATCACGCTGATGCCTTACATCGGCCAGGAGCACGCCGATAGACGGAGCATGCGCGCGTTCCCACAGCGTCTGATGCTCGATGAGCAGCCGCCGCTGGCGGTCATCTGCAGCCACGAACCACGACCGTCTTCGTGTCGCGCCGGCCAACTCACGCAGGTCTTCCATCAAGGGCTCGAGAACCTGCCATGCCGGGGCCTGGGACAGGTTCTTGGCGGCATGCAGCGTGTACAGGGCCCTGGCCAGGTCCACCTCGCACGCCTGCCAACCGCGCTCGTCGAGCGCGGGCCGCAGGTCGTCCGGCATAGGCCAGAGGGCGTGGACGAGACCTTGGTGAAGTTTGTCTGCGTATTTCGGCCCGATGCCGACGAAGCGGGTCAGACGGTTCCGGTGGCGACTGACATCGGCTGCAGTGTGAAGTCCTGCGGCGTGCAGCGTCGCGGCGGGGACTTTGTGCCCGTCATAGTCCAGGCGCTCGACCGGGAGCCGGGCGAGCCGAACCTTGACCTTAAACTCGCGCATGGCCCGCCGGGTGCGGTGCACCTCGGCGGCGGCGTGCTCCAAGAACTGGTGGCCTGTCTGCTGATCGTCTTCCAGGCAGTCCAACAGATCTCGTGCCCAGTGATGGATCTCCTTACGTTCGCGTCGTCTGGAAAACAGCACGTCGTCCCCTCGCCGTCAGGGCATGGCCGGTTGCCATCGTGAGGATCGTTGGCAATCACGCCATGGGCTATCGGGCTGGGTGCTTGATTCTTCTGCCGATAGGTAAAGAGAAATGTCACGTTCGGGTGTTAGTGCCGCGGCCGCCGGGGTGCTCGCTGCTGATGACGCCCATCGTCGATGTCCGGGAACGGGCTGATGGGATGTCGACAGGGGGCGGGCTGAGCCAGCGCAGGCGTCTCATCGCGCCGCTGCCGCGCAGGGCGGCCTCTCGTTGCCGCTGGCATGGTGGGCATGTCGGCGGCGGGCCGTTGCCGATGCGACGCTGATCGACCGGATCATCGCCGTGTGGCCGTCGTTCGCCTTGATCGGCGCCTACGAAATGCTGATGGGCCAGATCCGACTGCATCATTCCAACCGGGAGACGGCTACCCGTCGCTCGCCGAACGGGAGCGGTGGGATGCGCGGTGACCTTCAAGATCTTCGCCGGACTGCCTGGCGGTGGGCGCTGGCTAATCTCAGCTCGGAGGGAAGCCTTCCCCCAGGACCAGCTATCGCTACCCAGTTCTCGCGAAGTGCTCGATGGGGCCGTTGGATAGAGCGTGCCGGGGCAGCGGGCGAGCTTGGCCACTCCTAGAAATCCAGCTTCTCGGCATCGAGATCGAAGAGTTGCCATGCGGGCAGTCGTATGCTCCGTCGGCCAACGGTAGGGTCCGCCAGCAATCGGGTCCGGGTTTGCTGCACACGAAGGTGCTTTGCGAGGTCGGTGTCCTCCGCTCCAGGGTCGATGAGTATGGCTACCTGGCCGTCGCGGCACACAGCGTCGGCCAGGTAGCCGTCGATTCGCGCGGCCAGCTCGACTCGTGTGGGCTCGCGGGCGGTGAGATATTGGTAGAGCCTGTTCGTCATCGGGCCGGAAGGCACGTCATCCGTGTTGTGCGAGCGCATGATCAGTTCGGCTGCCACGCCGCCTTGGTCGCTCCAGAACGATAGGTCGCCGATGATCACGAGGTGTGCGCGGGCTCTGGTGATGGCTACGTTCCAGAGGTTGAGCTCGCGGTTCAACCACACCACCGCCTGCTTGCTCATGCTCTTGCTGGCGACCAGGGAGAGCACGATGACGTCGCGTTCCCCGCCCTGGAATGTGTGCGCTGTTCCGATCCGGATGCGATCATTGTTGGCCAGTAGCCGTTCCAGGTGTTCTCGTTGGGCGCTGAAGGGAGTGACCACCCCGATACTGACGTCGGCGGGATCTCGTGAGATCGCCTTGGCCAGGGCCGTTGCTCTCTCGGCCTCCTCCCGGTTCAACCACGACTTGTTGCGGCCACGCTGCGCCTGCCCCTGCACGTTGATCCACGTAATGGCGGGCTTGCCCAGATTCTTTTGACGATGCACATCGACCAGCACAGTGAGCTGTCCGCCGTAGAAAAGTCGGTTGGACACCTCGGCAATGTCGGGATGGCAGCGGTAGTGCTCGTCGAGCAGTATCCGATGCCCCACCGCGGCCGACGTTGTGTGGAAGGCGGAGTGTCGGCGGTAGGAGAGGCGGTGTTCCTCCAGCCAGGCTGGATGCAACCCAGCCATCCGGATGTTGTGTGCCTCCCGTGCCGGGTCGAGTGTGGAGATGTGCGGTAGCTGCATGGGATCGCCGATGATGAGCGCCCGGTCAGCACGGAACAGTAGCGGCAGGATCCCGGCGATGGAGCACTGGCTGGCCTCATCGATGATCACCAGATCGAACAGCTTCGGGGCCATGGGCAGGCGTCTGGCTGATTGGTTGGTGACCGCCCAGCCCCGCACGTACTCCAAAGCCTGTCTTAGTTCGCGCCAGTCGCCGCGGGACTGCCCAGAGGCTTGCACGAGCTGAATGATCTGCTGGCGTCCCCTTCGACTCATCGAGTCGATCTCCCACCTCAGCCGGGCGTGCGAGGCGGTTGTCACGCGGGACCAAGCCGTGTCATGTGCTGCGACCAGAGACTCGGCGTCAGCGGCTGTGTCGAGTTGGCCTTTCAGGGCGTGCCAGCGACTCTGTGCTGCTGCATAGCGAGCAAGTGCCACGCAGGCAGCTTTGCTCGCTGGCACAGAAAGTCGGGCCCGGCGGAACAGCCGCGCCCGTCGCCAGTTCCCGAAGAATCTGGCACTTGCGGTCTTGGTCGCGCGCCGCTCCCATGATTCCCACGGCCCACTGAGGCCGCTTGGTGCACAGCCAAGCTCTGTCTCGGCCTCCTCTCGAAGCCGGCCGGCCTGGAGCAAATCGCGCTCTAACGCCGCGACGTCCGCGAGTGCTGCACGCGCTCGACGAAGTTCATCCAGGGCGATCCCTTGCTCGCCTTCGATCGTGGCCCTGGTCGACGAGGGAGGCGGGGCGGAGAGTAAGTGCCTCAGACTCTTGCCTTCTTCTTCCTGCATCTCGCGACTACCACTACGGATGAGCGCGCCGGGGACCAGGCGTTCACATCGTTCCCAAACCTCCTGAACCGCCTGGTTGTTGTTCGAGGCGACCAGGACTTTCTGCCCTGCGCAGATCGCAGTGGCTACTGTCGTCACGACCAGTTGACTCTTGCCGGTGCCCGGAGGGCCGGTCGCGATCGTGAGCCGTTCGCGCATTGCCGACTCCACGACGTTCTGCTGACTTTCGTTGAGTCGAAGCGGAGCAACGAGCCTGCACTCCGCTTGGAACGCGGAGGTTGGCGGATCGAGCAGACCTGCCAAGGCGGTCTGCGGGATCTTGGCAGCGTCCGTGCGGAGGTCGTCGAGATCTTTGAGCAGCCGCCGAATGGCAGCCTCGTTCTGTTCGACCAAGAACAACACGGCGCTGTTGCGCGCGCCACTGATGGGCGTGTCCATATCAATGTCAGGCGTCAGGTATTCCGGTCGGAGTTCCTCCACGCAATCTATGCCGAGCTCGCCCAGGTGATACCGGAGGTCTCTGACCATGTCGGAGTAATGGCTGCTGAGCCAGTGCGGTCGATAAGTTGCCAGGAACTGCTCGGCTTCCTCCTGCCCGAGGCAGCTGGCGAGCAGCTGAGGATTCGGTAGGGCCGGACCGAAGGCGACCAGTTTGCGATCGACCACCTCGACCTGTCGCATGATCAGCGGAGCGATTCTCGGAGCTCGGAGTGTCTTGCCGTTCTGATCTCGGAACTGCACCACTGTGGGGTAGCCGTACCACAGCTCATCGCCTGACTGCTGGTCCAGCAGTCGCCTTGCTTCAGGTGGAGACTCCGTCTGGGAGTCTCCACAGAGAAGACGTTCTATCCCAGGGACACTCACGACATCCTGCCGAGTCAGCGGCCGCATTGTTCTGGCCTCGGCGACCAGACAAGACCGGTAATAGGCGATAAGCGCGGGCCAACTACCCTGCTGGCCTGAGGGGGTGCCCAAAGGGGCTTCGTGGGATAAGGCTTTGAGCGACTGGAGTTCCAGCGATCTGCCGATGGCCGATCTGGCGAGGTGGATCTGTCCCGTCACTCCATGGGCTGACTTGACAGGCGTCTGCGGTGTATCCAGAGTGCGCTGACTCAGTCGAGTGCTGACATGGTGGAATAGATCTTCCACCGACACCTTCCCATCGCCATCGTGATCTGCTTGACCAGTAACGAGGCCGTTGATGATCTCCTCCGTGAAGACGGAAGGTCGATCGCCTTCGCCCGCGAAGGAAACCTGGCCGGCGCCGGAGGATGACAGGACGTAGACACCGCGGCTGGCCAGAGGAAGCGACGAATCGGTCGACTTGGGATCTCTTGTCGCGAATCCATGGACAAAGCCGCCACTCTGACAGCAGTCAAGGATCACTACCTTCTGCGCAGCTGGGCAGGCCTCCAACTGCTCATTGACGAAGGAAGCGCCCACTGCGCTCTCTTCGATTCGCCCATAGTCGGTGTCGATCGCCGCAAAGAAGAACTCTCCTGTGCTCCGGGTCAGTCGCAGTCCGTGACCGGTCACGTAGAGAAGAACGAGGTCGTTCTGGTCGGCCTGGCCGAGGAACTCGGCGATTTCGTATCGCAACTGCGTGGCAGACGCGTCTATCGCGACGTGGATCTTGTCGAAACTGCCGATGGCAGGATGTCCGAGAACCTGCTGGAGTTGCCTGACGTCGGTTACGCACGAGGGAAGTGTGGCGAAGGTGCTGTCGGAGTACGCGGAGGTGCCGATGAGAAAGGCTCTTCTGGCCACTACGCTTCGTCTCTCCCGAGAAAGTGTTCTAACGCCTGCGCGGTAGTGGCATCGAGTTTGCCGTCGATTTCCAGCTTTTTGTCGCCGTCCGTCAGGCGCACCCTTCTGCTGCGCTGTATGGCAGCCCATTCCCGGATAGCGATAGCGGCCAACTTGACGGCGCTCCCGGAGATGCCAAGCCAGAGGGCGGCGTCTGCCAGCGCAGGAGCGTTCTTGCCATCAACTGTCTGGTTTGTCGCAGAATCAACCCATTCTATGGTTGCCCCGTCAACCTCATCAAGCGCTTTTCGGAGGGAGCGAAGCTCGCTTTCCTGTCGGAGGATATTTCCATCGTTCGGGATTTCCAGCCGAACCCTTCGAGTCATGGGCATCCTTTCGCAAGAGGGGAAATTGTGATTGTAAGGCACAGCATCTTATGTGCCGATAGTTCCGAAGGGTCCACTATGACTCTGACGCCAGTCGGCCGCCTGGCGCCTTCCGTTTATATGTTCGAATGTGAGGCTTAAAAGGAATCGAGCCTCCATCAGGCCCGGCGCGGTTGAGTCCCGGATGCGCCAGTCGAGCGACCATCACCGCTCTGGAGGTCAGAGTGGATAGTTGCCTGATCCTTACCTCACGCTTCAATGGTTCGTCGTGTGCACACCAAAGCGCGCAGCCCCAGATCGCGGCTGAGGCGATACCATGCCTGCGACGAAATGCGTTATGCCGCCCATGATGGGCCTCCTGATGGTGCGATCCCGCTTCTCAGCAGTCCGAATGCGTCCGAGCCGTGCCTGGACGTTGAGGTCTTCGATCCTGTCTCGGATCGATGGTGGTGGTGCTGAACCGATCGCTTTCAGTCCCCTACCCTGGCTTTGGTATAGCCATGTTGAGCGGGAAGCCCCAAGTGTGGGCTGTGCTGCTCCGGCTCCCAAATCGCCCAGCATCCGCAACTCACGGCTGTCGGCCACAAGAGCGGAGGTCACCCGGTAGCCGTGAGCACCGCTGTAGGAGAGTGGTGGCTGTACGGCTGGCTGCTGTGCCCTGACCTGCGTAGATGCTTCGTACCCTCCAAACCAGCTGGAAGATCATCCCGCGTTGACCGCCTCGTCATGGGCCGCTCGCACCCGACCGGCTAGCGGAGGTAGGAGGCGCCGTTGAGGTCGAGGACGGCGCCGCTGGCCCACTCTGCGGCCGGTGAGGCGAGATACACGACGGCCGCCGCGATCTCCTCCGGCGCGGCCACCCGGCCGAACGGGCTCTGCGCGCGGATCTCGTCGCCCCGGGGCGGCTTGAGGTGTTCGTTGGTCATGTCGGTGGCCACGAAACCGGGCGCCACGGTGGCCACCGCGATGCCGCGCGGCGCGAGGGCGATGGCCAGCGACTGGCCGAACGCGTTGAGGCCCGCCTTGCTGGCCCCGTAGGCGGGGCTGTCGGGCTCGCCGCGGAAGGCCCCTCGGGAGGAGACGTTGACGATCCGGCCTCCGGCGGGCATGTGCCGGAGCGCGCACCAGGTGACGTTGGCCGCGCCCACGAGGTTGACGTCGAGCGTCTGCCGCCAGGCCGCCTGCCACTCCTCGTAGGACAGCTCCGTGATGGGGTGGTGCAGGAAGACCCCGGCATTGTTGACCAGCACGTCGATGCCGCCGAGCGCCTCGGCCGCCGCGTCGGCCATGCTCCGCACCTCGTCGGGGTCGGCCAGGTCGGCCTGGACCACGGCGTGCCCCTGACCGGGCAGCTCGCCGAGCAGCCGCCGCGCCTGCTCGGCGGAGTCACGGTGGTGGATCGCGACCCGGTCGCCCTCGGCGGCGAACGCCGCCGCGACCGCCCGGCCGATGCCTCGTGACGCCCCGGTGACGAGAACTCCACGTCCGCTCATTCGCCGCACCCTAGCAGGCGCACAAGTACGGCCCCCGCCCGGGGCGGGAGCCGTACGGAGGCCGGTGTTGTCAGGTGTCGCGGGACGACGCCTCGGCCATCATCCGGCGCTCCTCGCGGGTGGCGATGAGCCCGGCCGGTTCGACGATCCTGGATTCCTCGAACGGCGCCTCGGTGCTGGGCAGCGGCTCCCTCATCCTGATCGCCTTCGCCCACACCCGCATCGCGTCGACGAGCACGATGATGATGAGGACCGCGAACAGCGCGGCCAGGATGCCGTCGATGGTGGAGTTGAACACGATCTGGCGCATCGCGTCGGGCGTCTTGGCTGGGGCCAGCAGCTGTCCCTGGTCGAGCGCGGTCTGATAGCGGTTGCGCTGGGCGAAGAAGCCGAGGGTCGGATCACTGGAGAAGACCTTCTGGTAGCTCGCCGTGAGCGTGACCGCGACGTCCCAGGCGAGCGGCACCGCCGTCACCCAGGCCCATTTCAGCCGCCCGCTCTTGATCAGCAGTGTCGTGGCCACGGTGAGCGCCACGGCGGCGAGCAACTGGTTGGCGATGCCGAAGAGCGGGAAGAGCTGGTTGATGCCGCCGAGCGGATCGTTGACGCCCTGGTAGAGGAAGTATCCCCAGGCCGCGACGACCACCGCGCTGGACGCCATCAGCCCGGGCCACCAGCTCACGCGGCCGATCGGCTTCCACAGGTTGCCCAGGGTGTCCTGGAGCATGAACCGGCCGACCCGGGTGCCGGCGTCGACGGTCGTGAGGATGAACAGCGCCTCGAACATGATCGCGAAGTGGTACCAGAACGCCTGCAGGCCCGGCCCTCCGATGAAGTCGGAGAAGATCTGGGACAGGCCGACGGCCAGCGTGGGCGCGCCTCCGGTGCGGGCGATCAGGGTCTGTTCCTGCACGGCCTGCGCCGCCGCCTGCAGTTGTTCGGGGGTGATGACGAAGCCCAGGTTGGTGACCGCCTCGGAGGCCGTCTGGACGGTGGCGCCGACCACTCCGGCCGGGGAGTTCATCGCGAAGTAGAGGCCGGGGCTCAGGATCGAGGCCGCGGTGATGGCCATGACGGCGACGAACGACTCCATCAGCATGGAGCCGTAGCCGATCATCCGGACCTGCGACTCCTTGCGGATCATCTTGGGCGTGGTGCCGGACGAGATCAGCGAGTGGAACCCGGACAGCGCGCCGCAGGCGATGATGATGAACACGAACGGGAACAACGACCCGGCGAAGACCGGGCCCTTGCCGTTGAAGGCGAACTCGGTGAACGCCGTGGTCTGCAGCGCGGGCATGGTGACCACGACCCCGATCGCCAGCAGCGCGATCGTGCCGATCTT
Source organism: Nonomuraea sp. NPDC048916 (assembly GCF_040649575.1). NCBI lineage: Bacteria > Bacillati > Actinomycetota > Actinomycetes > Streptosporangiales > Streptosporangiaceae > Nonomuraea > Nonomuraea sp. NPDC048916. The sequence continues at coordinate 26,310 of NZ_JBEZFS010000016.1, read as the reverse complement.
CATGAAGGTGGAGAGGTAGTCGCGCGGGGCCAGCAGCATCCAGACGGGCAGGACCGCGGCGATGAAGCCGTACCCGATGAGCCAGAGGGACAGTGCCGAAGGGCTCAGCGTGAAGGTGGCCGCCCAGCTCGACTCCTGGACCCAGCCGCCGGCGACGATCGCCAGTATGAGCAGCGTGACGCCGATCACGGTGGTCTCCATGACGCGGCCGGGCCGGATCGTGCGCAGGTAGAACCCCATGAACAGGGCGATCGGGATGGTCATCGCGATGGAGAAGGTGCCCCACGGCGACTTGGCCAGCGCGCCGACCACGACCAGGGCCAGCACCGCGAGCAGAATGATCATGATGGCGAAGACCGCGATCAGCGCCGCCGCCCCGCCGAACGGGCCGATCTCCTCGCGGGCCATCTGGCCCAGGCTCTTGCCGTTGCGCCGCATGGAGAAGAACAGGATGACCATGTCCTGCACGGCGCCGGCGAAGATCACGCCGGCGATGATCCAGATCGTGCCCGGCAGGTAGCCCATCTGGGCGGCCAGCACCGGCCCGACCAGCGGGCCGGCGCCGGCGATGGCGGCGAAGTGGTGGCCGAACAGGATCCGGCGGTCGGTCGGGTGGTAGTCGATGCCGTTGTCGAGTCGTTCGGCGGGGGTGGCCCTGCGGTCGTCGGCGCCCAGCACGCGGCGCAGGATGAACCGGGCGTAGAAGCGGTAGGCGATGGCATAGGAACCGAGCGCCGCCGCGATCAGCCAGATCGCGTTGACGTTTTCACCCCGGGACAGAGCCAGTACCGCCCAGCCGGTGGCGCCGACGAGGGCGACCGCCGTCCAGACGATGATGGAGCGCACGTTCACCGAATACCTCCAGATAAAGGTCGGCCAAGGCAGCAGCGCAGTCCGGCGTCCGGGGGAAGGTCGGTCGTGAATCGCCGCCAGCGGCCCAGCGCGCGGCAGTCGACGGTGACCGGGAGCCCGGCGAGATGGACCCAGGCGGTCGGGTGGGCGAACACGGGCGCGGATCCGACCTGGCGGGCGCGTCGCGGCAGGCGACGCCGGCGCAACGGACGGACGGAGAACTCTCCCGCGTCGGCACAGCAGAGGCCGACGACGTGCCAGTCGAAGTAGATCACCTCATCCTCGCGCAGCGCGTCGTGAGCTGCGGAGGTCAACATCATCGAAGTCATCTGTCACTCCTGGGTGATGATGCTTCAGAAGTTAGTCCTCGATCATCACCGAGTAAAGACGCCTGTTATGAGATCGCGGAGCCGGCCGGCGCTCCGCACTACCAGCGGTCGTGGACCTGCGGGCGGATCAGCTCGTCGTAGACGGCCCGGACGGCCGCCAGGGTGGCCTCGGGCAGGGGCGGCAGCGCTGCGGCGGCCGCGTTGGCCGCGGCCTGGCCGGGGTTGCGGGCGCCGGGGATGACGACGGAGACGCCGGGCTGGTCGAGGATCCAGCGCAGCGCGAACTGCGCCATGGTCGCCCCCTCGGGCACCAGCGGAGCCAGCCGGCTAACCGCCTCCAGGCCGGTGGCGTAGTCGACGCCGGAGAACGTCTCGCCCACGTCGAACGCCTCGCCGTGCCGGTTGAAGCTGCGGTGGTCGTCGGGCGCGAAGACCGTCCGTTCGTCGTAGCGGCCGGACAGCAGGCCGCTGGCCAGCGGCACGCGCGCGATGACGCCCACCCCGGCGGCGCGGGCGGCGGGCAGCACCTCCTCCAGCGGCTTGAGCCGGAACGCGTTGAGGATGATCTGCACGGTCGCGACGCCCGGCCGGGCGATCGCCGTCAGCGCCTCCTCGCACCTCTCCACGCTCACCCCGTACGCGGCCAGCTTCTCCTCGGCGACCAGGGTGTCGAGCGCGTCGAAGACGGCGCCTGCGGAGTAGACCGGGGTGGGCGGGCAGTGCAGCTGCACCAGGTCGATGGTGTCGACGCCGAGGTTTCGGCGGGAGCGCTCGTTCCAGGCGCGGAAGTTGGCCATCACGTAGTTGGCGGGCACCTGCTCCATCCGGCGGCCCATCTTGGTGGCCACGGTGAGCTCCGGACGCCCCTTGGCGAACCGGCCGACGATCTGCTCGCTGCGCCCGTCGCCGTAGACGTCGGCGGTGTCGACGAAGGTCACTCCCTCGTCGGCGGCGGCCTCCAGGGTGGCGAACGCGTCCGCCTCGCTCACGTCGCCCCAGTCGGCCCCGAGCTGCCAGGCGCCGAGCCCGACCACACCCACCTGCCGTCCGGTCCGCCCCAGCATCCGCTGTTCCATAGCGGATCACCCTATCCGTACGTCCGCGCTTGGCGGGGGTAGGTGCCCCTTGAGTCGCTCCGGCGCGCGGGGTTGACCCATGGAGGTCACGGTCGCATGATGGAGTTATTCAACAGACGATGAAATATGGGAGTGTCGATGAGCGGTCAGGGGAGCTGCGTCATCATCGGAGGAGGTCCGGCCGGCATGGTGGCGGGCCTGTTGCTGGCCCGTGCCGGCGTCGAGGTGACCGTCCTGGAGAAGCACGGCGACTTCCTGCGCGACTTCCGCGGCGACACGGTGCATCCGTCGACCCTGCAGCTGCTCGACGAGCTGGGCCTGGGGGAGAGGTTCGCCAAACTCCCGCAGAACCGGATCCAGGAGATCGCCTTCCCTCTCGGCGACGACCGCCGCGTCGTCTTCGGCGACCTGCGCCGGCTGAAGGTCCGCCACCCCTACATCGCGATGGTGCCGCAGTGGGACCTGCTCACGCTGCTCGCCGAGGCGGCGGCCGAGGAGCCCGGCTTCACCCTGCGGATGCGCACCGAGGCGACCGACCTGATCCGCGAGCACGACCGGGTCGCCGGGGTGCGCTACCGCACCGAGGACGGCCGGACCGGCGAGATCCGCGCCGACCTGACCCTCGCCTGCGACGGCCGCTGGTCGATGGCCCGCCGCCGGGCCGGGCTGCGCGCCAAGGAGTTCCCGGTCTCGTTCGACGTCTGGTGGTTCCGGCTGCCACGCGCGCCCGAGGACGAGCCGGGCGCGCTCACCCCGATGTTGCGCGGCAACCGCATCCTGGTCATGATCCCGCGCGAGACCCATCTCCAGATCGGCTACCTCGCCAGGAAGGGCTTCGATCCCGAGCTGCGCGCCGCGGGCATCGACCACTTCCGGCGCGAGATCGCGCGGATCATGCCCGCGCTGGGCGACCGGGCGGCCGCCCTGGAGTCGATGGACGACGTCAAGCACCTGGACGTGCGCATGGACCGGCTGCGGCGCTGGCACCGCGACGGCCTGGTGTGCATCGGCGACGCGGCGCACGCCATGTCGCCGCTCGGCGGGGTCGGCATCAACCTGGCCGTGCAGGACGCGGTGGCCGCCGCGACGCTGCTCGCCGCGCCGCTGCGGCGCGGGACGGTCACCCCCGCGGTGCTCGCCCGGGTCCGCGCCCGCAGGCTGCTGCCGACCTTCCTCGTGCAGAGCCTGCAGCGGCTGCTGCACCGGGCCCTCACCGTGCCGGTCATCGAGGGCCGGCGCAAGGGCCCGCCGCGGGCCCTGCTGACCTTGCTGCGCGTGTTCCCCCAGCTGTCGTACGTGCCCGCCTACCTCATCGGCGTCGGCCTGCGCCCCGAGCACGCCCCGCCCTTCGCCAGACGCCCCGCCCGCACCCCGTGACCGGAGCGTACGGAAACGGGCTGGAGAAAAAACCGGGGCAATTGCGGGGATGTCTCGCCATAATCGGGCGTCATGCACGAGTTACCAGGGTCCGCGGACGAACTGCTCGACGAGATGGAGGTCCTGCCCTTCCGGGAGCGGTGCCGCCGGCTGAACCTCTACGGGAGGGAACTGGCGGGGCGGCCCGGGCTTCGAGGGATCCTGGACGGGCTCGCGCAGCGCGGCCCGTACGAGCGGCTCACCGGAGTGACCCTGGCGGCGGGGGCGGGGGAGACCGCCGACGTCGTCCGGGCGACGCGTGACCCGGATCCGGACGTCTCCGGCCACGCCATCGGCCTGGCCGTGCGCCTCGGCCTTCCCGCCGAGGTGATCGAGCGGATCGTCCACGAGGGATCGATGGCGGCCCGGACGGCCGTCTACGGGGCGATCCGGCGCGGCGGCCGGAGCGATCTGGCGGAGCGGCTGCTCGGCCGGGTCCGCGAGCGATGGGGTGAGCGGGAGGCCGCCGCACTCCTCGTCGCCTGCCGGCCGGAGGTGGTCGCGGCGGAGCTGGACGGCCTCGCGCACGCGGTGCGCAACTGGGCCGGCCTGGGCAGGCGGCACCCGCTCGCGGTCCTCGACCACGGCGAGAGCGTCCTGCCTGAGCTGCCGCACTACCTGCGGAGGGCGTGGTGGAGCGGGCACGCCGCGGGCATCGAGGCCGCCGCGCAGGCGGAGCCGGAACGCGTGATCGCGCTGCTGGAGCTGGACTGGACGGCCGCGCTGTCGGCGCGGTGCGTGGCACGGCTACTGGAGGCGGATCCCCGCCGCACGCTCGCCCTGTTCCTCGTCTCCGGGCGCGCGGCGTGGCTGCGCTCGCTGCTCCGGTCGAGAGCCGTCCGCAACCGCCTGCGCGCGCTGACCGACGCCGAGCTGGGCGTGATGGGGGGCGTGGTCCGGGAGGACGATCAGGGGCTGGCCGACCTGCTGCGCGCGCTGCCGCCGAGTCGCAGGGAGGCCGTGTTCGACGCGGCCATGACCGGCGTGGACCTCGGCCGGGCCGAGCTGTCCGGCGGGCTGCTGGAGGTTCTGCCGCTGGGCAGGCGCTCCGCCGAGGCGCGCCGGATGGCAGGGCTGAGGCACGTCGCGCAGAGCCCGTCCCGCCTGCTGGAGACGACCGCGTTCCTGCCGTACGGAGAGGCGGAGCCGGCGCTGCGGGCGGAGACCCGGCGCTCGAACGGGAGCGATCGCGCCCTCGGCTACCGGCACCTGATCGCGTGCGCGGGACGGAGCCGGGACCCGGAGGTGATCACCGGCCTGCTGGAATCACTGGAACGGCTCCGCAACGAGCAGGACCCGGTGCGGCTGGCCGCGGTCGAGGCGCTGGCCGCGATCCCGGCCGGCCTCTTCGAGCCCGCGCACCTGCCGGCGCTGGAGCGCGTGGTCGGCGACGCGCTCGCCGCCCGTGACTGCTCCTACGGGACCCACTACGCGCTCACCGGCCTGGCCGGCCGGGTGTTCGAGGGCGGCGCCGCACGGGATGACGCGGACATGCTGGAGTTCGCCATGCGGACCCTCGGCCTGGTCACCGCGCACACGGGGCGGATCTACCTGAGCCGCCTGTCCGGGGCGCTGCGTCCCGGTCAGGCGGCCAGGCTGGTGGACCGGCTGGCCCCGTACCTGGCCGCCGAGGCCGGGCACGACCGGCACGAGCTCGTGTTCCTGCTGGCCAGTGCCCTGGGCCGGCGCGGCCACGTGATCCCGGAGTTGCAGAGCGCGCTGGCCCGCGCGCTGACGTCGGCGAACGGGGAGAACGCCAGGAGGGCGATCGAGCACTGGATGGAGCCGCCGCGGACCAGAGGCGACCGGGTACCCGGTCTGCTGGCGATGGACCCGTCCACGGTCACGCTCCCCGATGTGTTCCAGGCGATCGCCTGGCACCGTACGGACCTGCTGGACGCCGTGCTGGGCGAGCGGGCGCCGCGGGGCCGGTTCGCCGAGCAGGGCATGCGGCGCCTACGGCACGTCACCCGCGCCGCCGCGCGCCGGTGGACGGCGCGGCAGCGGGAGGCCTGCCTGTGGCTGCTCCACCGGATTGCGGAGGACGCTGAGCTGCCCGGCCACGAGCGGGCCCTGGCGGTCCGGTCCATCGGTGAGATCCCGGCCGCCCCGGCCGGCGAGCTGGACCGCTACCTGAGCTCGCCCGACGACCTGACGCGCCGGGCGGCGCTGACCGCGCTGCCGTGGACCGGACACCCCCGGGACGCGCTCGCCGCCTTGCTGGACCGCGCGTACGGTGACGACGCCCACGTGGCGGTGTCGGCGGCGAGACGGGCCGCCCGGTTCGTGCCGCCTGGCGAGCTGGTGACGGCGCTGACCCCGATCCTCGCCGGAGGCAAGGTGACGGCCCGCAAGGAGGCCGTCCGCCTGCTCGCCGGGCACCGGGCGCCGGACGCGGCGAGCCGGCTGCGGGAGCTGTGGGACGAGGGGCGGCCCGGCCTCCGCACGGCGATCGCCTCGGCCTCCCTGGGGCTGCTCGACGATCCGGCGGCCTGGTCGCTGCTCGCGGACGCGGTGGCGGGAGGAGGCGACCCGGCCGCACCGGTGCTCGGCGCGCATCCCCTGGACCTGCCCGGACGCTTCCGCGGGCCGTACGCGGAGCTGGTCGTCGCCGCCGCCGGGTCGGACGACCCCGACACACGCCGGACGGCGGTCGGCGCGCTGGGCCGGTGGGCGCGGTACGCGCCCCCTGCCGTCGACCGGCTGGCCGGGATCGCGGGCGACCTCACCCGGACCGCCGACTGGGAGGTCGCGGCGCGGGCGCTGGTGATGTGCGCCCGCTCCGGGACGGGGGTCGAGGAGCTGCGGGCCACTGTGCGGGCTCTCGCCGCGGCCCCCGGCGAGCCCGACGCCGGCGCCGACCGCGACCGCCCGGCCGCCCAGCGGCTGGCCACGATCGTGGGCGCCCTGTACGAGCGGCACCGGATCGGCCGGGAAGCGGTCGAGCCGGTCGTCCGCCAGGTCGCGGGCGACTTCCCCGCGCATCTCGAGGCCGAGCTCGTCGCCGCCTCGGTGGACTGGGAGGATCCCCGCGAACAGCTCGCCACGCTGGTGGACCGGGCCGGCGGCGGCGTGCTGGTGGCCGTCGACGCGGGGCGCGTCCTCGCCGGGTCGGCGTCCGGCGTCGACCCGGGGCGGATCCTCCCCCACGCGGCCTGGCTGGCCGGGCGGAACGAGACGGGCGCCCTGCTGGCCACGGCGCTCGCCGCCCGGTGCGGTCCGCTGAGCGGCTGGGCGGAGCCATGGCGCGACCTGGTCCGGCAGGTGCGCAACGGCCCCTGGGCCGAGGCAGCCCACCTGGCGAGAAGCATCCACACCGCGGACGAGTGAGCTCACCGGAGCGGGATGTTGGGATGCCGAGCCGGCGGCTGGGGGCCAGGCGCGCCGGTCGGCATCCCGCCATCACCCCGTGGGTACCACCGCACCGGATGAGCCGTTTCCGGTGCCCGGAGTGACGTTCAGCCTCTTCTCGCCGGCGTAGACGTTCATCGACTCCCCGCGCAGGAAGCCGATCAGGGTCAGCCCCTCCTCGGCGGCCAGCTCCGCCGCGAGCGAGGAGGGGGCGGAGACGGCGGCCAGGGCGGGGACGCCGCCCATGACCGCCTTCTGCACCAGCTCGAAGGAGGCACGGCCGGACACCATGAGCACGGTGGAGCGCAGCGGCAGCCGGCCGTCGCGCAGTGCCCAGCCGAGCAGCTTGTCCACGGCGTTGTGCCGGCCGACGTCCTCGCGCACGCACAGCGGCTCGCCGTCGGCCGTGAACAGGCCCGCCGCGTGCAGCCCGCCGGTCCGGTCGAAGACCCGCTGGGCCGAGCGGAGCCGGTCGGGCAGGGCGGCGACCGTCGCCGGCGACAGCTCCAGCGGGTCGTCGCGGACGTTCCACCGGGCCACCGAGCGGACCGCCTCCAGCGACGCCTTGCCGCAGACGCCGCACGAGGAGGTGGTGTAGAAGTTGCGCGGCTCCGGCGGCGGGACGCCGGGGGCGAGCCGCACGTCCAGCACGTTGTACGTGTTGAGGCCCTCCCGGGTGGCGCCCGCGCAGTAGCGGATCGCGGCGATGTCGCCGGCCGAGCCGACGGCCCCCTCGCTGACGAGGAAACCGGCGGCCAGGTCGAAGTCGTCGCCCGGGGTCCGCATGGTGATCGTCAGCGGAACCCCGCCGACCCGGATCTCCAGCGGCTCCTCGGCGGCCAGGGAGTCGATCCGGTGCGTGTGAGCGGCCTCCCTGATGCGCATGATCGGCCGGCGCACGGTGACCCTAGACATATCCGTACCCGAAGCGGCCCTTGACGCAGAGGTTGCCGTGGGTGACCGGGTTGTCGTGCGGCGAGGTCACCTTGACGATCCGGTTCTCCTGCACGTGCAGGGTCAGGTTGCAGCCGACCCCGCAGTAGCTGCAGATCGTCGTCGTCTGGGTCTGACGCGACTCGTCCCAGGTGCCCTCGGCGCGCATGTCGAACTCCGACTTGAACGACAGCGCCCCGGTCGGGCACACCTCGACGCAGTTGCCGCAGTAGACGCAGGCCGAGTCGGTCAGCGGGGCGTCGAACTCGGTGGAGATCGTGGTTTCGAAGCCGCGGCCGGCGACGGCGATGGCGAAGGTGTTCTGCCACTGTTCGCCGCAGGCGTCGACGCACTTGTAGCACATGATGCACTTGCCGTAGTCGCGCACGTAGAGGTCGTTGTCCACCTTGACGGGCTGCTCGACCGTGGCCGCGTCCTCGCCGAACCTGTCCGGCTCGGCGCCGTACTCCTCGATCCACTCGGCGGCGCGCGGCGTCGTCGACAGGTCCACCGACGAGCCGAGCAGTTCGAGCACCACCTTGCGGCTGTGCCTGGCCCGCTCGGTGTCGGTGCCGACGGACATGCCCGGCTCGACCTTCCTGGAGCAGGCGGGGGCCAGCGTCCGCGCCCCCTCGACCTCGACGACGCACACCCGGCAGGCGTTCTTCGGGGTGAGCGTGTCGCCGTAGCAGAGGGTCGGCACGTCCTTCCCGGCCGCCGCGCAGGCGTCGAGGATCGTCGAGCCTTCGGGCACCCGTACGGCCTCGCCGTCGATCTCGACGTCGACGAGCCGGCGGGGCGGCTGCAGTGGGATCACTTGTATACCCCCAAGCGGTCGATGGCTGATTCCACCGCGTTCCAGGCGGTCTGTCCCAGGCCGCAGATCGAGGCGTCGCGCATGGTCTGGCCGACCTCGCGCAGCAGCACCAGGTCGCGCTGGTCGACCCGGCCGGACAGCCGGTGCAGGGCCTCCTCCTGGCGCACGGTGCCCACCCGGCACGGCACGCACTGGCCACACGACTCGTCGCGGAAGAACTCCGCGATCCGCAGCAGCATGCCCTTCAGGTCCACGGTGTCGTTGACGACGAGCACCACGCCCGACCCGAGCGTCGCGCCCGCCTGCCGGGTGCCCTCGAACGTCAACGGGATGTCCAGATCCGTGACGAACGCGCCGGCCGCGCCGCCGAGGAGCACCGCCCGGAGCGTGCCCTCCGGATGGGCGAGGTCCAGCAGGTCTCTCAGCGTCGCGCCGAAGGGCAGCTCGTAGACGCCCGGCTTCTCCACGGTGCCGGACACGCAGAACAGCTTGGTGCCCGTGGAGTCCTTCGTGCCGATCGCCGCGTAGGCCTGGGCGCCGTGCTCCAGGATCGGCAGCACGTTGACCAGCGTCTCCACGTTGTTGACGACCGTGGGCTTGCCGAACAGGCCCTTCTCCACCGGGAACGGCGGCTTGCTGCGCGGCTCGCCCCGGAAGCCCTCGATCGAGTTGAAGATGGCCGTCTCCTCGCCGCAGATGTAGGCGCCGGCGCCCCTCCTGAGCTCGATGTCGAAGGAGAAGCCCTGGCCGAGGATGTCCGCGCCGAGCAGGCCGCGGGTGCGGGCCGTGGCCATCGCGTGTTCCAGCCGCCGCGTCGCCCGGGGATATTCGCCCCTGATGTAGAGGTATCCCTTGGCGCAGCCGGTGGCGTAGGCGGCGATCGTCATCGCCTCGATGAGCGCGTACGGGTCGCCCTCCATGATCACGCGATCCTTGAAGGTGCCCGGTTCGCTCTCGTCGGCGTTGCACACCAGGTAGTGCGGGTGGTCGGGCTGGCGGGCGGTGGCGTCCCACTTCCGGCCCGTCGGGAAGGCCGCGCCACCTCTCCCCACCAGGCCCGACTCCAGCACCTCGCGGATCACGCCCGCCGGGCCGAGCTGGAAGGCCCTTCTCAGCGCCGCGTATCCGCCGCTCGCCCGGTAGTCGTCGAGGCTCGCCGGGTCCACTACCCCGATTCGCCCGAGCAGCACCAGTCCGGGCTGCCCGGCCTGCGGCACCGCCGCCTCGGCCGGAGGCTCAACCTGCTCGGCGGCGGCGAGGGCGTCCGGGTCGGCGGGGCCGTACACCGTCGCGGCGGGGGACTCGCCGGCCGTGAGGGCGAGCGCGGCCGGGGCCCGCTCGCACAGGCCGAGGCACGGGCTGGGCTGCCAGGAGTCTCCCGGCGCGCCGAGCCGTTCCTCGACGCGCCGCCGTACGTCCGCCGCGCCCTTCGCCTGGCAGGCGAGGTCGGTGCAGACGTGCAGCACGCGCGCCGGACGGGGTTGCAGCGAAAGCAGTGAGTAGAACGACGCGACGCCGTACGCCTCGGCGGGCGGGACGGTGAGGCGCCGGCAGATGTAGTCGAGCGCGCCCTCGCTGATCCAGCCGACGCGGTCGTTGACGGCGTGCAGCGCGGGCAGCAGCAGGTCGCGGGCGGGCTCGGAGCGGGCGGCGAAGCGCAGGCCGGTCGCGGTCCGGACGCCGCCGTCCCAGGCGGTGGCGGGCGGACCGAGCAGCGCGTCGACCGCCGCTCGCTCGTCGTCGGTGGGCTCGGCGTCGCGGAAGCGCAGGTCCACGGCGTCACCCGGCCTGGGCGGGCTGCAGGGGAGCGGCGTCCGCGGCGCGGGCGAGCTTCTCGACGCGCACGGCGGCCGCCTTGAACTCGGCCGTGCCCGCGATCGGGCAGGTGGCCTCGATGGTCAGCGCGTTGGTGTCCACCTCGTCCGGGAAGTGGAAGGTCATGAACACCAGCCCCGGCCGCAGGGCGGGGTCGATGTAGACGGGCGCGATCACCGAGCCGCGGCGGGAGGTGATCCGCACCTCCTCGCCCGCGACGAGCCCGAGCCGCTCGGCGTCCTCGGGGCACAGCTCGATGGTCTCGCCGCGGCGCAGGGGCGAGGCGAAGCCGGAGGACTGCACCCCGGTGTTGTACGAGTCGAGCCGGCGGCCGGTGGTGAGCCGCAGCGGATACTCCTCGTCCAGGAGGTCCACCGGCGGAGAGTGCGGGATGACCGCGAACGGGGCCGGCAGGCCGCGCCGGACCGGGTCGTCGTCCCAGAGCCGTCCGTGCAGGTAGGGCGGTTCGAGTGAGTCCTCCGACGGGCAGGGCCACTGGATGCCCTGCAACTCCGTCAGCCGCCGGTAGCTCATCCCGGTGTGCGCGGGGGACAGGGCGCGCAGCTCGTTCCAGACCTCTTCGGCGCCGTCGTAGCGCCAGTCGTGGCCCAGCCTGCGGGCCAGCTCGCACATGATCTCGATGTCGTCCCGGGCCTCTCCCGGCGGGTCGAGGGCCCTGCGCACCCGCTGGACCCGGCGCTCGCTGTTGGTGAAGGTGCCCTCGGCCTCGCACCAGGCGGCGCTGGCGGGCAGCACCACGTCGGCCAGCTGGGCGGTCTTGGTGAGGAAGATGTCCTGGACGACGAGGTGGTCGAGCATCGACAGGCGCTTGACGCAGGCGAGGGAGTCGGCCTCGGACTGGACGGGGTTCTCGCCGATCAGGTAGCAGGTGGTGATCTCGCCCTCGGCCATGCCCTCCAGCATCTGGGTCAGGTTGCGGCCGTAGCGGGGCTGGATCGGCGCCCGCCAGGCCCGCTCGAACCGCTCGCGGATGCCGGGGTCGAGGATGTCCTGGAAGCCGGGCAGCCGGTTGGGGATGGCGCCCATGTCGCCGCCGCCCTGCACGTTGTTCTGGCCGCGTAACGGTGACAGGCCGGAGCCGTAGCGGCCGACGTGGCCGGTGAGCAGGGCCAGGTTGATCAGGGCCCGGACGTTGTCGGTGGCGTTGTGGTGCTCGGTGATGCCGAGCGTCCAGCACAGCTGCGCGCGGTCGGCGCGGGCGTAGGCGTGGGCCAGCTCGCGGATGGCCTCGGCCGGCACCCCGGTCACCTGCTCGGCCGCGCTCAGGGTCCACGGCTCGACCGAGGCCCGGAACTCCTCGAAACCGATGGTGGCCCGCTCGATGAACGCCTGGTTGTGCAGCCCGGCGTGGATGATCTCCCGGGCGACCGCGTGGGCGAGCGGGATGTCGGTGCCCACGTTCAGGCCGAGCCAGCGGTCGGCCCACTGGGCGGTGCCGGTGCGGCGGGGGTCGACCGCGAACATCCGGGCGCCGTTGCGGATGCCCTTCAGCACGTGGTGAAAGAAGATCGGATGGGCGTTGCGCGCCGCCGAGCCCCACATCAGGATCACATCGGTGTCCTCCACCTCCTGGTAGGAGGAGGTGCCACCGCCACTGCCGAACACCGCCGACAGCCCGGCCACGCTCGGCGCGTGACACGTGCGGTTGCAGGAGTCAACGTTGTTGGTGCCGATCACCACGCGGGTGAACTTCTGGCCGATGTAGTTCATCTCGTTGGTGGAGCGGGCGCACGACAGCATCGCGAAGCAGTCGGGGCCGTGCTCGGCGACATTGCGGCGGAAACCCTCGGCGGCGCGCTCCAGCGCCTCCTCCCAGGTGGCCCTTCGCAACTCGCCGTTCTCGCGCACCAGTGGATGGGTCAGGCGGTCATAGCTCATGAGCCCTCCATTCTGTATACAGGCTACGGTATGTGTATCTATCCGGTACGGACAAGGTTCTCGTTGAGCAGGTCGCTCACCGCGTGGATCGCACGCAGCGTCGGCACCTCGGCGCCCGTGAGGTCCGCCAGCTCGACCACCGCCGCGAGCAGCACGTCCAGCTCCATCGGCTTGCCCTTCTCCAGGTCCTGGAGCGTGGAGGTGCGGTGCTCGCCCGCCTTCTCGGCGCCGCGCAGGCGGCGTTCGATCGAGATGCCGGGATCGCAGCCGACGTTCCCGGCCACCTCGACGGTCTCGCGCATCATCGCCCTGACCAGCTCCCTGGCGCCGTCGTGACGGCAGATCCCGGCCATCGTGGCCCTGGCCAGCGCGCTGATCGGATTGAACGCGATGTTGCCCATGAGCTTGATCCAGATGTCCCGGCGCAGGTCGGACTCGACCGGGCACTTGAGGCCGCCCGCCACGGCGGCGTTGCTGAAGTCGGCGCACCGGCCGCTCAGCGTGCCGGTCGGCTCGCCGATAGAGAAGCGGGTGCCCTCCAGGTGCCGGATCACGCCCGGCTCCTCGATCTCGGTGGCGGCGTAGACGACGCAGCCGATCGCGCGGTCCAGCGGGAGCGCGGCGGTGACGGCGCCTCCCGGGTCCACGCTCTCGATGCGGTAGCCCTGGTAGGGGCCCTTGAGCCCGTGGAAGTACCACCACGGGATGCCGTTCTGCGCGGCGATGATGCTCGTGGCCTCGTGCAGCAGGGGCTCGATCATGGGGCCCGCGGAGGCGTAGCTGTTCGCCTTGAGGCCCAGGAAGACGTGGTCCACCGGCCCGACCTCGCGAGGGTCGTCGGTGGCATGGGGGTGGGCGGTGAAGTCACCCCTGGGGCTGAGGACCCGCACTCCGGATCCGCGGATCGCCTCCAGGTGCGGGCCTCTCGCGATGAGGAACACCTCGACTCCCGCCCTGTGCAGGGCGGCTCCCACGTACGCGCCGATGGCGCCGGCGCCAAGAACAGCGACCTTCACCGATACCTCCGTTCTCGCGTCGTATTGTGCATTCGGTATACAGTATGGAAAAATGCCGGTCAAGGAGCCGCCCATGACTGTCGCCGGACACGAACCCGACCTGAAGCCCGGAACGCACGCCTGCGGAGGCGCCACCGGCCCCGCCGACCTCGACGGCTCCGGCGGGATTGACAACGCGGGCGGCGCGGACGGCCCGGTCGAGCAGGTAGGGCCGGTCGAGCTGGTTGAGCAAGCCGGGCCGGTTGGGCCGGTCGGGCCGGTCGGCTGGGAGGTGGCGCGGCGGATCGCGGCCGGCGCCGCGAGGCCGCGGGCGGTGGTCGAGGCGCCGCTGCCCGAGGCGCAGGGGTGCCGGCTGGCCGTGCCGCTGCGCGCGCTGGTCGCCGTGCCGGGCGCCGACGTGGCGGCCATGGACGGGTACGCGGTGGCCGGACCGCCGCCGTGGCGGGTCGCCGGTCAGGTCCTCGCCGGGGGCAGGCCCTACGGCGATCCACTCCGCGCCGGTGAGGCGGTGGAGATCGCCACCGGCGCCCCGGTCCCCATGGGGACCACCGCCGTCCTCCCGTACGAGGACGCCGTCCTCCTGCCGGCCCCGGACGCCGCGGCGCCGGCGTGCGAGGACGCCGGTTCCCCGCCGGGGGCCGGCCGCACGGTGCCGTGCGAGGGTGCTGGCCGAGTGCCCGGGGTGGGCCGGATGATGCCGTCTCGCGAGGACGCCGGTTCCCCGCCGGGGGCCGGCCGCACGGTGCCGTACGAAGGTGTTGGCCGGGTGGTGAGGGCGCGAGGGGAGATCGCGGCGGGACGGCACGTCCGGCGCCGGGGCGAGGACATCGCCGAGGGCGCGGTGGTGCTGGAGCCGGGAGCGGTGGTGACGCCGGTGGTGCTCGGGTTGGCCGCGGGGCTCGGGCACGACGTGCTCCGGGTGCGGCCCCGGCCGGCGGTGACGGTGCTCGTCACCGGCGACGAGGTGGTGGACGCGGGTCTGCCGGAGCCGGGCCGGGTGCGCGACGCCATCGGGCCGTTCCTGCCCGGCCTGGTCGAGTGGGCCGGTGGCCGCGTCACCGGCGGGATCCGGCTCCCCGACGGCGCCGACCCGTTGCGCGCCGCCCTCGCCGCGTCGGCTGGCCCCCGCGCCGCCGCAGCGCCCCGCGCCGCCGCAGGGCCTCTTGGCGCTACGGCGCCCCGCGCCGCACCGGATGGTGCCGCCTCTTCGGGTGGCGTTGCCTTGTCGGACGGCGCTGAGGCAGATGACGCCGGATCGGCGGGGGACGGGATGGGCGGCGTCGTCGACGTGGTCGTGGTGTGCGGGGCGTCGTCGCGGGGGCCGGCCGATCACCTGCGGGCGGTGCTCGCGGAGCTCGGGGCGGAGGTGCTGGTCGACGGGGTGGCCGTGCGCCCCGGGCATCCGCAGCTGCTCGCCCGGCTGAGGGCCGGGCCGCTGGTGGTGGGGCTGCCCGGCAACCCCTATGCGGCGCTCGGCGCGGCGCTCACGCTGCTGGTGCCCGTCCTGGGCCGGCTGACCGGTACGGAGCGCGGGCGCGAGACCGGTGCCCTGGCCGGACCGGTCGGGGCGCACCCGCATGACATCCGGCCGGTCGCGGTGCTGCGAACGGGCGCGGCCGGATCGGTCAGGGCGCACCCGCACGACACCCGGCTGGTCGCGGTGCGGCGAACGGGCGGGGGCGTGGTCCCGGTCGGGCACGACCGGCCGGGATCGCTCTGGGGCGCCGCGCTGGCGGACGCCCTGGCCGTGGTGCCGCCGGGCTGGAACGGGGAGCGGGTGGAGCTCCTCGAGTTGCCCGGAGGTCTAGACAGGCCGTTCACAACAGGGTAACCATTGCCTTCATACGGTATGCAGTATGCGGAAGACACTCGCCCGAAAGGTTGGCACGATGTCGGAAACGATCTCTGGTGGTCATCTTGTAGCCAAGGCACTCAAGGCGGAGGGCGTGGACGTGATCTACACGCTCTGCGGCGGCCACATCATCGATATCTACGACGGCTGTGTCGATGAGGGCATCGAGGTCATCGACGTACGCCATGAGCAGGTCGCCGCGCACGCCGCCGACGGCTACGCGCGGATCACCGGCAAGCCCGGTTGCGCGGTGGTCACGGCCGGGCCGGGCACGACCGACGCGGTCACCGGCGTGGCCAACGCGTTCCGCGCGGAGAGCCCGATGCTGCTCATCGGCGGCCAGGGAGCCCTCAGCCAGCACAAGATGGGCTCGCTGCAGGACCTTCCGCACGTCGACATGATGACCCCGATCACCAAGTTCGCCGCGACGGTGCCCGGCACCGAGCGCGTGGCGGACCTCGTCTCGATGGCCTTCCGCGAGTGCTATCACGGCGCGCCCGGGCCGTCCTTCCTGGAGATCCCGCGCGACGTGCTGGACGCGAAGATCCCGCTGGAGCGGGCGCGGCTCCCCAAGCAGGGCCACTACCGCGCCTCGACCCGCCAGCAGGGCGACCCCGAGGCGATCGAGCGGCTGGCCGACCTGCTGGCGCACGCCGAGAAGCCGTGCGTGCTGCTCGGCAACCAGGTCTGGACCTGCCGCGCGACCGACGCGGCGATCGACTTCGTGCGCGCCCTCAACGTCCCGGCCTACATGAACGGCTCGGGACGCGGCACCCTGCCGCCGGGCGACCCGCACCACTTCCAGCTCTCCAGGCGGCACGCCTTCACCGAGGCCGACCTGATCATCATCGTCGGCACCCCGTTCGACTTCCGGATGGGCTACGGCAAGCGGCTGTCGCCCACCGCGACCGTGGTCCAGATCGACCTCGACTACCGCACTGTCGGGAAAAATCGGGACATTGACCTGGGGATCGTCGGCGACGCCGGCCTCATCCTGGCGGCGGCGGCCCAGGCCGCGAGCGGCCGGATCGACAACGCGGCGGCCCGGCGCAAGGAGTGGCTCGACGAGCTGCGCGCGGTCGAGGCCAAGGCCTACGAGAAGCGCCTGCCCCGCCAGCTGTCCGGCGCCCAGCCCATCGACCCCTACCGCCTGGTCCACGAGATCAACGAGTTTCTCACCGAGGACACGATCTACATCGGCGACGGCGGCGACATCGTCACCTTCTCCGGCCAGGTCGTGCAGCCCAAGTCGCCCGGCCACTGGATGGACCCCGGACCGCTCGGCACCCTGGGCGTCGGCATGGCCTTCGCGATGGCCGCCAAGCAGGCCCGGCCGGACAAGGAGGTGCTGTGCCTGTTCGGCGACGGCGCCTTCAGCCTCACCGGCTGGGACTTCGAGACCATGGTCCGCTTCAACCTCCCGTTCATCGGCGTCATCGGCAACAACTCCTCGATGAACCAGATCAGGTACGGCCAGGCCGCCAAGTACGGCCAGGAGCGCGCCCGCGTCGGCAACACCCTGGGCGACATCCGCTACGGCGACTTCGCCAAGCTCCTCGGCGGCCACGGCGAGGAGGTCCGCGACCCGGCCGAGATCGCCCCGGCGCTCCGGCGGGCCCGGGAGTCGGGCAAGCCCTCGCTCATCAACGTGTGGGTCGATCCCGAGGTCTACGCCCCGGGGACCATGAACCAGACCATGTACAAGTAGGGAGAGGCGGCTGTGAAGGCTCTCGAAGGTGTCCGCGTCCTCGACATGACCCATGTCCAGTCGGGCCCGTCCTGCACCCAGCTGCTCGCCTGGCTCGGCGCCGACGTGGTCAAGCTGGAGGCCCCGGCGGGCGACATCACCCGCCAGCAACTGCGTGACGTCCCCGACGTCGACAGCCTCTACTTCACGATGCTCAACTGCAACAAGCGCAGCATCACCCTGAACATGAAGAGCGAGCGGGGCAAGGAGATCTTCACCGAGCTGGTGAAGGGCTCCGACGTCCTGGTGGAGAACTTCGGCCCCGGCGCGGTCGACCGCATGGGCTTCCCATGGGAGCGGCTCCAGGAGCTCAACCCCCGCCTGGTCTACGCCTCGATCAAGGGCTTCGGCACCGGCCGCTACGCCAGGTTCAAGGCGTACGAGGTGATCGCCCAGGCGATGGGCGGCTCGATGTCGACCACCGGCTTCGAGGACGGCCCGCCGCTGGCCACCGGCGCGCAGATCGGCGACTCGGGCACCGGCATCCACGCGGTCGCCGGCATCCTGGCCGCGCTCTACCAGCGCGAGCAGAGCGGGCGGGGGCAGCGGGTGCAGGTCGCGATGCAGCACGCGGTGCTCAACCTGTGCCGGGTCAAGCTGCGCGACCAGCAGCGGCTCGCGCACGGCCCGCTGCGCGAGTACCCGAACAGGACGTTCAGCGACGAGGTGCCGCGCTCGGGCAACGCCAGCGGCGGCGGCCAGCCCGGCTGGGCGGTGCGCTGCGCGCCCGGCGGACCCAACGACTACATCTACGTGATCGTCCAGCCCGTCGGCTGGAAGCCGCTGTCGGCCATCATCGGCCGCCCCGAGCTGGCCGACGACCTCGAGTGGGCCACCCCGGAGGCGCGGCTGACCAAGCTGGACAAGATGTTCCAGCTCATCGAGGAGTGGACCATCCGCCACGACAAGTGGACCGTCCTCGACCGGCTCAACGCCGAGAACGTCCCGTGCGGCCCGATCCTGTCGACCAGGGAGCTGGTCGAGGACGAGAGCCTGCGCGAGGAGGGCATCGTGGTCGCCGTCGAGCACCCCGAGCGCGGCGAGTTCGTCACCGTCGGCAGCCCGCTGCAGCTGTCGGACTCGCCGGTCGAGGTGACCACGCCGCCGTTGCTCGGCCAGCACAACCAGGAGATCTACGGAGCCCTCGGCGTGAGCGCCGCGGAGCTGTCCGAGCTCAAGACGAACGGAGTCATCTGACATGGACGCGGTCCGCGAGGTCCTGGAGAAGGCGAGGGCCGAGGGCCGTACGGCCCTGACCGCCCCCGAGGGGCGGACGATCTGCCAGGCGTACGGCATCGCGACCCCCGGCGAGGGGCTGGCCACGTCGCCCGAGGAGGCGGCCCGGATCGCCGCCGAGATCGGCTTCCCGGTCGTGCTGAAGATCGTGTCCCCGGACATCCTGCACAAGACCGACGCCGGCGGCGTGCTGGTCGGCCTGAAGACGGCCGAGGAGGTCGCCGCCGGCCACGAGACGATCATCGCCAACGCCCGCGCCCACGACCCCGACGCCCGGATCGAGGGCGTCCAGGTGCAGCAGCTCGTCGGCGGCGGGCACGAGGTCATCGTCGGCGCGGTCACCGATCCCACCTTCGGCAAGGTCGTCGCGTTCGGACTCGGCGGGGTGCTGGTCGAGGTGCTCAAGGACGTGACGTTCCGGCTCGCCCCGCTCACGGGCGAGGAGGCGCTCGGCATGCTGGACGACATCAGGGCCGCGGAGGTGCTGCGCGGCGTGCGCGGCGCCGCGCCCGCGAACCGGGACGCGCTCGCCGGGCTGATCGGGAACGTCGGCCGGCTGGTGGCCGACTTCCCCGAGATCGCCGAGGTCGACCTCAACCCGGTCTTCGCGAGCGCCGACGGAGCCGTCGCCGCCGACGTGCGCGTCATCATCGGCGAGCCCACACCGGAGCGCGAGCGCCCCTCGCGCGAGGAGATCCTGGCCAAGATGAACCGGATCTTCAAGCCGCGCTCCGTCGCCGTGATCGGCGCCTCCGCCGAGGAGGGCAAGATCGGCAACTCGGTCATGCGCAACCTCATCAACGGCGGCTACCAAGGGCAGATCTTCCCGATCAACCCCAAGGCGCCCGAGATCATGGGGCTGCCGGCCTACCGGAGCGTCTCCGACGTGCCCTACGACGTGGACGTGGCGGTCTTCGCCATCCCCGCCAAGTTCGTCGCCGCGGCGCTCGAGGAGGTGGGGCGGAAGGGCGTGGCCGGCGCGATCATGATCCCGTCGGGCTTCGCCGAGACCGGCAACGTCGAGGGCCAGCAGGAGATCGTCGAGATCGCCCGGCGCCACGGCGTGCGGATGCTCGGCCCCAACATCTACGGCTACTACTACACGCCGGAGAACCTCTGCGCGACCTTCTGCACGCCGTACGACGTCAAGGGCGGCGTGGCGCTGACCTCGCAGAGCGGCGGCATCGGGATGGCCATCCTGGGCTTCAGCCGCACCACCAAGATGGGCGTCTCGGCGATCGTCGGCGTCGGCAACAAGGCCGACGTGGACGAGGACGACCTGCTGACCTTCTTCGAGCAGGACGACAACACCCGCGCGGTGGCCATGCACCTGGAGGACCTCAAGGACGGCCGCGGCTTCGTCGAGGCGGCTCGGCGGGTGGTGAAGGAGAAGCCGGTCATCGTGCTGAAGGCGGGGCGCACCGCGATGGGCGCGCGGGCCGCCGGCTCCCACACCGGCGCCCTGGCCGGTGACGACAAGGTCTACGACGACATCCTCAAGCAGGCCGGCGTGGTGCGGGCGCCCGGCCTGAACGACATGCTGGAGTACGCCCGGGCCCTGCCGCTGCTGCCCGCCCCCAAGGGCGAGAACGTGGTCATCATCACCGGGGCCGGCGGCTCGGGCGTGCTGCTCTCCGACGCCTGCGTCGACGCCGGGCTGACGCTCATGGACATCCCGCCCGACCTGGACGAGGCGTTCCGCGCCTACATCCCGCCCTTCGGCGCGGCCGGCAACCCGATCGACATCACCGGCGGCGAACCGCCGTCGACCTACGAGAACACGGTCCGCCTGGGCCTGGCCGACGAGCGGATCCACGCGCTCGTCCTCGGCTACTGGCACACGATCGTGACCCCGCCCATGGTCTTCGCGGAGCTCATCTCCCGCGTGGTGGCCGAGGAGCGGGCCAAGGGCAACACCAAGCCGGTCGTGGCCTCGCTGGCTGGGGACACCGAGGTGGAGGAGGCCTGCGAGTACCTGTTCGAGCATGGTGTGGTCGCTTATCCGTACACGACGGAGAAGCCCGTAGCGGTCCTCGGTGCGAAGTACCGCTGGGCCAGAGCCGCCGGACTGTTGCCCTAGAGCCAAGGGCACGGTTCAGGCGAGGGGGCGCATCGGGGCGCAGAAGAACCAACAACCCCCCAGGAGGTCCTTCAGTGGACACATCGAAGACACCGGCGACGGCGGCGCCGCCGGTCGAGGACGAACGAGTATGGAAAGCGGGCCGGCTCGAGCCGATGCCCATCAGGAAGCTCCCCGACGCGCCTCCCTCGGTGCACATCCTCGGGCCGACCGTCTTCCTCGTGGCTCTGGGCGTCGGCATGGGCGAGTCGTACATGTGGCCCCGGCTGGTGCTGCTGTTCGGGCCGGAGATCCGGTGGCTCTTCCTGATCGGCGTGACGCTGCAGGCCGTGGTCATGCTGGAGATGGCCCGCTACGCCATGGCGACGGGGGAGAGCATCTTCTCCGGGGCGGCCCGGGTGTTCAAGCCGCTGATGTGGTTCTTCTTCATCGTCGCGATCGCCGTCTACATCTGGCCGGGGCACTTATCGGCCGGCGCGGCGGCGTTCGAGGAGATAACCGGCATTCCCTGGATGGTGACCGCGATCGTCGGACTGGTCCTGGTCGGCGTGGTCTTCAGCCTCGCCAAGGTGATCTACAGCGTGCTGGAGAGCGTCCTGTCGCTGCTCATCGGCACGCTGGTGATCGGCACCGCGGTGGTCGCCTCGCTGGTCGGCTCCTGGAGCGACGTGGTCTCCACGATCACCGGCATGTTCTCCTTCGGCTACCTGCCGGCCGAGGCGATGTCGGCGGCGTGGTTCCCGGTCATCGTCGGGGCGTGCGCCTTCGCCGGGCCGTCGGGCATGCAGCAGATGTGGTACACGCTGCACCTGCGTGACTCCGGGGCCGGCATGGGTGTGCACATCCCGCGCATCCGCGGCCTGCGCCACGCGGGCGAGGAGGAGGCCATGCCGTCGCGTGGCTTCATGTTCGACACCGAGGACCCGGCCGAGATGGCCAAGTGGAAGGGCTGGCGGCGCTGGGTCACGTTCGACGCGCTGCTGCTGTTCTGGGGCATCACGATGCTGGTCACGATCTCCTTCACGGTGATCGCCCAGGCCGCGGTGCGGCAGAACCCCGCCGTCCGCACGGCCATCCAGGGAGACGACCGCGAGGTGGCGCTCAGCGCCATGTCGGACGCCGTCTCCTCGGCGGGCAGCTCGGTGCTCGGCGTGGTCTTCCTCGGGTTCATCGCGCTGATCGGCCTGAACGCGACGCTGGGGCTGTTCGACTCCTTCTCGCGCGGCCAGGCCGACATGACGTACAACTTCGTCAAGGGCGCCAAGAAGCTGCGCATGTCGCACCTGTACGCGGGCTTCCTGTGGGGAGTGATCATCTTCGGCATCCTGATCCTGCTGTTCGGCCCGGCCGACGGGCCCAGCGGGATCCTGGACACGCTGGCGTTCCTGTCGACCTTCGCGATGGGCGCCTACTGCGTGACGCTGCTGCTGGTCAACAACCGCATGCTGCCCAAACCGATCAGGCCGAGGTGGTGGACGAACGTGATCATCGGATTTGGCGCGTTCTTCTACCTCGGCATGCTGTTCTACAGCCTGTTCGCCTTCGGCGTGGTCGTGGGCTGATGATCGGACGGCACAGCCTCGAACTCGCCCTGCCAGGGGCGTCGATCGGAGCCGTCGCCGGTGCCGTGGCCGGCGGGCTGACCCTCCTCGCGGGGCAGCCTGCCGGCATGGCCGCGCTCTCGGCACTGGCGCTCGCCGTACCCGTCGCCCTGTTCGGGGGACTGTACGGCGTGCTGCTGGGCGAGGGCGTGTTCCGGCCGGGGACCTTCGGGCCGGCGGGCCTCTACTGGATGGCGGCCTACCCGTTGTCCCGGTTGTTCCAGGAAACCGTGGCCGGAGTTGGCATGGCCGACGGCGTGCTGCCTTTCCTGGCGTTCCAGGCCATGGTCAGCTTGGGTTTCGCGATCGGCTTCATCTGGCTGCACGAGCGGCTCATGCCGCACTGGCTGCTCCGCCGCGCCGCGGGTAATCCGCGCGCCGAGGAGCTGCTCGACCACTACATCCGGCACGCCCAGGCCCTGAGCCGGAGGAAGGAGGCACGGCGGTGAACCTGCCCGCCTGGGTATGGCTGGCCACGATCGGCGGCTTCTGCGTGGTGCTGGCGTTCGACTTCTACCTCGTCGCCCGCAACCCGCGCGAGCCGTCGTTCAGGGAGTGCGTCGGCTGGGTGTCGTTCTACGTCGGCCTGGCCGCGCTGTTCGGCGTCGGGCTGCTCGTGTTCTCGGGCCCGGCGCACGGCGGGGAGTTCTTCGCCGGCTGGATCACCGAATACTCCCTCAGCGTCGACAACCTCTTCGTCTTCCTGCTGATCATGAGCAGGTTCCGGGTGCCGCGCCCGTACCGCCAGAAGGTGCTGCTCATCGGCATCGTCCTGGCGCTGGCCATGCGGGGCGGGTTCATCGCGGCGGGCGCCGAGGCGGTGGCACGGTTCGACTGGCTGTTCTACGTGTTCGGCGCCTTCCTCATCTACACCGCGTGGAAGCTGATCGGCCATGAGGAGGAGGCGGAGTTCTCGGAGAACGTCGCGCTGCGCGCCGTCCGGCGGGTGCTGCCGACCACCGACACCTACCACGGCGCCCGCCTGACGGTGCACCACGGCCGGCGGCTGGTCACTCCCATGCTCATCGTGATGGTCGCCATCGGCACCACCGACCTGTTGTTCGCGCTGGACTCGATCCCGGCCATCTTCGGGCTGACCAAGGAGCCCTACCTGGTCTTCACCGCCAACGCCTTCGCCCTGATGGGGCTGCGGCAGTTGTTCTTCCTCGTGGGCGGCCTGCTCGACCGGCTGGTCTACCTGAGCAAGGGACTGTCGGTGGTGCTGGCCTTCATCGGCGTCAAACTGGTGCTGGAGGCGCTGCACCACGACGGCGTCTCGTGGGCGCCGGAGATCCCGATCATGCTGTCGCTCGGGGTCATCCTCGGCACCCTCGCCGTGACCACGGTGCTGAGCCTGATGAAGTCGGCCCGCGACGCCAGGAACGTCGAGGCGGCCGGGAAGGCGGCGGAGAAGACGGCCGGGAAGGCGGCGGGGAAGGCGGAGGTGTCGGAGCCGGTGGAGGGCTGACCGTCGTGGGCGGGGGCGCCGGCTCCTGCCCACGGCTCAGCTCCGCGGCGCCTTGCGGACGTCCTGCTCCGCGGCCCATCTGCGCAGGTGGTGCTCCGCGTCGTCGGCGGAGTGGTGCTTGCGCAGCGCGGCGCTCAGGCCGAGGCCGATCGCCCGGCCGTCGGCCGGGTGGCCCAGTGGATCACCAAGAAGAAAGCGGACAAACGCCTTCATCGACCATTCACCTCCCATCGTTCACCTCCCAACGTGAAAGCTCATCCTCTACCCAGGGTGTCAACCGGCGGCCGGCCGCGTGTGAACGTCTTGTCAATTCGCTGACGACGTGCGGGTACGCCGCCGGCGTACGGGCTTGGGGGCCGGCTCGACCGGCTCGACCGCGCGCTGCTCCCGGTAGGAGGCACGGGTGCTCTCGGTGTGCTCGCGCATGATCTGCGCGGCCCGCTGCTCGTCACCCGCCTCGATGGCGTCGATCAGCGCCGCGTGCTCACGCCACGACGTCATGCCGCGCTGGCGGGCCACGGGCGTGTGGTACCAGCGCACCCGGCGGGCCACCTGGGCGGCCAGCTCGGCCAGCACCTTGTTGCCGGACAGCGCGGTGACCAGGGCGTGCAGATCGGAGTTGGTCGCCACGGCGGCGTCGGTGTCGTCCGACTCGACCGCCTGGATGCCGCGCGAGCACAGCTCGCGCAGCCGCTGGACGCCCTCCTCGCTCGCGTTGTGCGCGGCGAGCCGGGCCGACTCGGTCTCCAGCAGCGCGCGGACGGCGAGCAGCTGGTCGGCCTCCTCCACGGTGGGGACGTGCACGAACGCGCCCTGACCGGGGTGCAGGTCGACCCAGCCCTCGCCGCTGAGCTGCTGCAGCGCCTCGCGGACCGGCTGCCGGGACACCCCGAGCAGCTGGGCCAGCTCGCTCTCGACCAGGTGCTGGCCGGGCTTGAGCTGGCTGGAGACGATGAGCTCCTGGATGGCCTCGATCACGCTCTCCCGGAGCGTGGCGGGGCGGGGGATCTTGGCGCCCGCCTGGTCCGACAGCAGCATCATCTCTGGCTCCCAGAATGTTCTTCCGTTTTTCGTCGACTGCCTACAGCATACTGTCCGCCGGGGTGATCTCGCTGGTGAGCCTGGTCACACGGGGATCGTCGCGGGCAGCCCGGGCGCTCGCAGCCGCAGGCCGACCGGCGCGGTCAGCCCCGCCACGACCGCGGCCACCAGCAGCGCCTCGCCCGGCATGGTGAGGGCGAGCGCGGCCAGGCCGACGCCTCCGATCCCCGCCACGGCCTTCGCACTATAGACGACCGCGTGGATCTGCCCCGTACGCCCCGCCCCGAAGTAGTCGCGCACCAGGCTCGCGACGAGCGGGTAGAAGGCGCCGCCGGCCGAGCCCGCGGCGACGGCGCCCAGCCACAGGGGCGCGGTGACGGCCGATCCCGGCGAGGCGGGCCATCCGGCGGCGAGGAGGGCCTGGCCGAGCGCGAGCAGGGTGAGGACGCCCGCGAGCACCCGCCTGCGCCCGAACGCCTCCGAGCACCGCATGGCCAGCGCCCGCCCGGCGCCGTTCAGCGCCACGAGGACGGCGAGCGGGCCCCAGGCGCCGGTGCCCGCCACGACCACCACATCGAAGATCGACACCGCTCCCGCGCAGACCAGGATCGCGGCCAGGACGGGCAGCGCTCCCGTCCGGAGCGCCTGGGCCGGCGAGAACTCCCGCACCGGTCCCGGAGTCCGGCGCAGGATCGCCGCGTCCAGCGCGTGCGACCTGGGGTCGACGGTGTCCGGCCACCACAGGTCCGGCGGCAGCCGCAGGAACCGGGCCGCCGCCGCGATGGCCGCCCAGGCCAGGACCGAGGCGACGAGGAACGCCGCCGGCAGGGCGTCCGGGACCAGGCCCACCCACACCACCAGGGGCAGCGCTCCGTAGCCGAACGCGCCGGTCAGCAGGCCGACCCGGGTGGCGGGCCGTTCCGGGTGCCAGGAGGAGACGACCTCGCCGCACACGCCGTAGACCAGCCCGGCCCCCAGCCCGCCGAGCACGGCGTACCCGAGGAGGACGGCCGGCAGCGGGCCGGAGCCCGCCGTGAGGGCGAGGGTGAGCAGGCCGAGCCCGCTCAGCGCGGCGCCCGCGCCCAGGGCGGGCCGCACGCCGAGCCGGCGGCGCCGGACCAGGCGCAGGGCCGGCAGCGCGCCCGCGGCCTGGCAGACGATCCACACCGCCAGGGGGATCAGGGCGGTGCCGTCGCGGGTGAGGAGGGCCGCGTAACCGTACTGGAGGGGGCCGATCGCCACCATGGCGGCCCAGGCGAGCCAGAACATCCGGGGCCGGTCGGAGGGGACCGGTCCGACGAGGTAGGAGCGCCCGCGCCAGTCCCTGACCACTGCAGTGTTTTCCATACTGTATGGAATATCCCGCACCAGAGAGTCCTGTCGAGGGTCTGGACGAGGGATATTCCATACGGTATACCGTCTACAAAGGAGGCTCGAATGGACCTGTACGAACACCAGGCGAAGGAGCTCTTCCGGCGTCACGGCATCGAGGTACCGGCCGGCGGGGTCGCCACCACACCGGCCGAGGCACGCGAGATCGCCGCCGGCCTGGGCGCGCCCGTCGTGGTCAAAGCCCAGGTGAGGATCGGCGGCCGGGGCAAGGCGGGCGGCATCAGGGCCGCGCCGGACCCGGCCGCGGCCGGTGAGGTGGGCGGCCTTGCGCAGCGAGTCACGGGTGTGCTGGAACACGCCGGGCATCGAGGCGATCGGCGCGGGCTCGTCGATGCCCTCCTTGACGAACATCGGCAGGATCAGATCTGCGGGATGCAGCCTGGTGCCGG